>NZ_JBNGGG010000014.1:0-196443 GCF_049974585.1 Streptomyces sp. UG1
CCCCCGCCCCCGCCGGCCCCGGGCCCACCCCACGCCGAGGCTACTACGCCCCCCCCCCCCCGGCAACCGCGCCCCCGCCCCCCCCCCCCCGGGGGGGGGCGGGGGGGGGGGGCCCGGCGGGGGTGCCCCCCCACCGGAGCGGCCCCGGTGACCGTCAGACCGGCTGCAAACCGTCCAGGACCCCGTGCGGATTGAGCACGTACTTGCGGCTGGCGCCCTGGTCGAACTCGGCGTAGCCGCGCGGTGCGTCCTCGATCCCGATCACGGTCGCGTTGACCGCCTTGGCGATGTGCACCCGCTCGTGCAGGATCGCCATCATCAGGCCCCGGTGGTACCGCATGACCGGGCACTGCCCGGTCGTGAAGCGGTGGCTCTTGGCCCAGCCGAGGCCGAGCCGCACCTTCAGCGTCCCGGACTTCGCGTCCTCGTCGATCCCGCCGGGGTCGTCCGTGACGTACAGCCCGGGGATGCCGAGGGCACCGCCCGCGCGCGTGAGGCCCATCAGCGAGTTCAGGACCGTCGCGGGCGCCTCCTGGGCGTCCGGGCCGTGGCCCCGCGCCTCGAAGCCCACCGCGTCGACCGCGGCGTCCACCTCGGGCTCACCAAGGATCTGCGCGATCTGCTCGCCCACGTCGCCACGCGAGACATCGACCGTCTCGCAGCCGAAGCTACGCGCCTGGGCGAGGCGCTCGGCGTTCAGATCGCCGACGATGACCACCGCGGCCCCCAGCAGGTGCGCCGACGCGGCCGCCGCGAGCCCGACCGGACCCGCCCCGGCGACGTACACCGTCGATCCGACGCCCGCACCCGAGCTGACCACACCGTGGAAGCCGGTCGGGAAGATGTCCGACAGCATGGTCAGATCGAGCAGCTTCTCGCGCGCCTGGTCCCGGTCGGGGAACTTCAGCAGGTTGAAGTCCGCGTACGGGATCATGGCGAACTCGGCCTGCCCGCCGACCCAGCCGCCCATGTCGACATAGCCGTACGCCGCTCCCGGCCGGGCCGGGTTGACGTTCAGGCAGATGCCGGTCTTGCGCTCCTTGCAGTTGCGGCACCGCCCGCAGGCGATGTTGAACGGTACGGAGACGATGTCGCCGACGTCGATGGTCTCGACGTCCGGCCCCCGTTCGACGACCTCTCCGGTGATCTCGTGCCCGAGGACCAGCCCTTCCGGCGCGGTCGTGCGCCCGCGCACCATGTGCTGGTCGCTTCCACAGATGTTGCTGGCCAGGACCCTGAGGATCACCCCGTGCCGGCACTTGCGGCCGACGTTCTCGGAGGCGACCCCCGGTCCGTCCTGGAGCTCGAGCGTCGGATAGTCGATGGTCCTGACCTCGACCGCGCCCGGCTTGAGATACGCCACTGCCCTGTTTCCGCTCATGCGTGATCGCCGTCCCTTCGGCTCCGTGTCTTCCGGATGCCAGTCGGATGCCAGCGGCTGTGCGCACGGTGGAGTCTGCTACCGGCGCCCCGGTCCGGCCAGCCCTCGCGTGGCCACCGCAGAACACCGCCTCCGGCTTCCCACGGAGCAGCCGGGCGTAACGTCAGTCGCCCGCCGGGACGTCGTGCACCCGACTGCCTCGCGTGAACAGCGCCAGCGCCGCCAGCGGCAGCAGCAGGCACGCGGCGGCGAGATTCAGCCAGCCGTAGCTCGCCTGGGCGACCACGAGCCCCGCGGCCGCCCCGCCGACACCCGCGGACGCGTTCATGACGAGGTCCGAGAGTCCCTGCGCGGCGGCCCGCGCGGGCTGCGGCACGGAGTCCGTGAGCAGTGCGGAACCGGAGACCAGCCCCGCCGACCAGCCGAGCCCCAGCACGAAGAGCCCCACGGCCGTCTGCCCGTGACTGCCGCCCGCCGTGCCGGCCAGGAACACCGCGCATGCCAGCAGTCCCACCGAGAGCCCGATCCCGGAGAACCGGCCCAGCCGGTCCGACACCCGACCCATCAGCGGTGCGAACGCGTACATGCCCGCGATGTGTCCGCTGATGACCAGCCCGATCAGATCGATGCCCGCGCCGTGGTGCGCGAGGTCGACCGGCGTCATCGACATCACCGAGACCATCGCCGAGTGCGCCGCGGCGACCGTCACCACCGCGAGCCGCGCCCGCGGCGAGGCGGCCACGGCGGCCATTCCGGCGCGCAGCGAACGGGCCGCGGGCGACCGCTCCTCGGCCGGCGCGAGCGCCCGCGCCGTCAGCAGCGGGTCGGGCCGCAGCAGTACGGCCACCACGACGGCGGATATCAGGAAGATCCCGGCCGCCCACAGGAACGGCCCCGCCGTCGCCGGTATCCCGAGTCCCGTGACGCTGCGGCCGGCGGGCGCGGCTATGTTCGGGCCGAGGACCGCGCCGATGGTGGTCGCCCACACGACGAGCGAGATCGCCCGGGCCCGTCGCTCCGGCTCGGCCAGATCCGCGGCCGCGAACCGTGCCTGAAGATTCGCCGACGAGGCCGCTCCGAACGCCGCCATCCCGCACAACAGCAGCGGAAAGCTCCCGATGCGGGCCGCGACCACCGTGACAGCGGCGCCCAGCGCCCCGATGAGATACGCCAGGACGAGCCCGGGACGGCGGCCCCGGGCGGTCATCAGCGCTGCGAGCGGCATCGACAGCACCGCCGTACCGGCGACGGTGGCGGTGGGCGCGAGCCCGGACAGCGACTCGGTGCCGCTCACCTCCTTGGCCAGCACGGCAGCGAGCGCGATGCCGGTGGCGACGCCCAGCCCGCCCAGGATCTGCGTGGTGACCAGCACCGCCGAGATCCGCCGCCGCAGGGCCGGCAGCCGTTCGGGCGTGATGGAAACGGTGACCTGCCGCTCGACGGCGGTCATGACGTGCACCCGGCCATACGGCCCCGCCCGCTGTCCGGCGGGGGACAACACACCGGACCGGCCGCATGCATGTGGGTGAAAGGTGTCGTCACAGGCGCAGTCTCCCCCCTCTTCCCTCTCCTGCCCATCCCTGCGAAAGCCCGGGAAGCCCTCAGAACAGCGGCTCCGGCAGCACCCCTTCCAGCGCGAGCAGCTTCCGCTTGGTCTCCAGCCCGCCGCCGAACCCACCGATGCCGCCGTCGCTCTCCACGACCCGGTGACAGGGCACGACGACCGGCAGCGGATTGGCACCCATCGCCATGCCCACCGCCTGGGCCGCCCCCGGCTGCCCGACCCGACCGGCCAGATCGCCGTACCCGACGACCGAGCCGTACGGCACACCGGACGCCAGCTCGCGCAGCACCTGCCGGTTGAAGCCGGAGATCAGCGACCAGTCCAGCGGCAGCTCGAAGTCGTGCCGCGCACCCGCGAAGTACTGCTCCATCTGACGTATCGCCTCGGCCAGCAGGGGAGAGTCGGGCGCCTCGACCGGCTCGGCACCCAGCCGCGAGGCGAGGCGCTCCAGCGCCTTCTCACGCACCTGCCGGGTGGCGTGGAACACGACGCTGACCAGGCCGTCGCGGGTCGCGGCCAGCATCAGCGGACCGATGTCGGTGCCGACGACCGTCCACACGACCTGCTGTTCGTACTGCCCATGGCTGTTCATGCGCCCACCGTACGACCCGCCACTGACAACGCCCTGTGGCTCGGACGCCGTCGGTCCTCACTGCGGCGGCAGGGCGTCCCGCACCACGTCGGGGGTGTTCGTGATGATGCCGTCGACGCCGTACCCCACGACCAGCCGGGCGGTGTTCGCGTCGTTCACGGTCCAGACGAACACCTCCAGCGGCCTGCCGTGCGGCCCCTCGACCGCGTGGACGGAGGCGACGTAGCTCGTGGAGACGGAGCCGTACGAGGGGTTGATCTGGTCGGCGAAGGCCGCGTACCGGGGCAGGTCCGACACGGGCGGCGTCCCCAGGAAACCGGTCTTCACAGCCGGCTTCAGCTCGTGAACGGTGCGCACACTGTCCGCACTGAAGCTCTGCACGATCAGCCGGCTCGCCAGGTGCGGCTGGTCGAGCCACCCCTCGTTGCCCAGGAGCTTGAGGGTCTGCTGCTCGATACCCGGGTACAGCTCGGGATTCTTGATCTCCAGCAGCAGCTTCTGGTGGTGGAGCTCCACGCGGTCCACGTACTGCTTCAACGTCGGCACGCGCGCGTCGGCGTACGCGGAGTCGAACCAGCTGCCCGCGTCCAGCCGGGCGATCTCGGCGGCCGTGAAGTCCTTCACCTTCCACGGCGCGCGATCGGGGAAGACCTCCTCGGCGTCGGTCGTGCGCTTGAGGTTGTCGTCGTGCAGGACGACCAGCTCGCCGTCCTTGGTGCGCTGGACGTCGTTCTCGACCCAGTGGATGCCCAGCTCGGCGGCCTTGTCGACGGCGGCCAGCGTGTTCTCGGGGGCGTAGGCGGAGGCCCCGCGGTGGGCGATCACCGTGGGCTGCTCGGCGCCGGCCAGGGCGGCGGGCGCGGGGATGAGCAGAGCGGCGGCTCCCAGGAGTGCGGTCGCCGTGGCGGCTACAGCGCGCGCATGCATGCGTACTCCTCGCGTCGGACGATCACCAACAGCTCAACTGTGACAGCAGAGGGTCAACGGTGGAGGAGTACAGAATGGCCACAGAATGAATGGAGTTGCCTGGGCCCGCTCACCCGCGCGGCACAACTGGGGCAAGCCCGTGTTTCTTTGCCGGAAAATCGTTCGACCATTCCGGTGGGGGTTACCCTCTGCCTCAACCCCGACCGCTCCGGGCGGTCCTGGGAGGGGGCGCATTTCACGGAGTTCCGGGACGTAAGAGGGCGGGAAGGGCAGCCGCGTATGCAGGGCACGATCGACGGATTCAGCTACGGAATCGTCACACCGCTGGTGGCTTACCTGGCGGCCTGCCTCGGCGGAGCGCTCGGCCTGCGCTGCACCACCAGATCGATGCTCGACTCGCAGTCCTGGCGCCCCGGCTGGCTCGCCCTGGGCTCGGCGGCCATCGGCTCCGGCATATGGACGATGCACTTCGTCGCCATGATGGGGTTCACCGTCAAAGAGACGCCGATCCACTACGACAAGGCGATGACATTCGCGAGCCTGGCCGTCGCCATCGTCATGGTGGGTGTCGGGATCTTCATAGTCGGCTACCGAGGCGCCCGCGGAGCGGCCCTGTTCACCGGCGGCACCATCACCGGTCTCGGCATCGCCTCAATGCACTACCTGGGCATGGCCGGCATGCAGCTCAACGGCAAGCTGGATTACAACACGTTCACCGTGGCCGTCTCCGTCGTCATAGCCATGGGCGCCGCCACCGCCGCCCTGTGGGCCGCCGGACAGGTCCGAGGGCTCCTGTGGAGCCTGGGCGCCAGCCTCGTCATGGGCCTCGCCGTCAGCGGCATGCACTACACCGGCATGGCCGCCCTCAGCGTCCACCTCCACGGCACGGGCTCCCCCGCCACGGGTGACTCGCCCGCCGCCCTGCTCGCGCCGATGCTGGTCGGCCCGCTCGTCTTCCTGCTTCTCGCGGGCGCCGTCGTCCTGTTCGACCCGAAGATGATCATGGGACGGCCCGCCGGGGCCCCCGTCGAGCAGAAGCCGGGCGTCCCCGCCCACGCCACCGTCCCGCACCCGGCCCGCCGACCGCCGCTGCGCCCCCGTCGCACGGCCGGAACCCGCAGCTCCCGCACCCCGCAGAACCACTGACCGGACCGCGTTGTCAGTGGGGGGTCGTACGGTGGATTCCATGCGGCCCGTTTCCAGCATCGAACGCACGGTGGCGCCTTTCGAGGTCGTCAGCCCCTACCAGCCCAGCGGCGACCAGCCACAGGCCATCGCCGAGCTCGCCCGGCGCATCGGCGGTGGTGAGAAGGACGTCGTCCTGCTCGGCGCGACCGGCACAGGCAAGTCCGCCACCACCGCCTGGATGATCGAGAAGCTCCAGCGCCCCACCTTGGTGATGGCCCCGAACAAGACGCTGGCCGCCCAGTTGGCGAACGAATTCCGCGAGCTCCTGCCGAACAACGCCGTCGAGTACTTCGTCTCGTACTACGACTACTACCAGCCCGAGGCCTACGTCCCGCAGTCGGACACCTACATCGAGAAGGACTCCTCGATCAACGAGGAGGTCGAGCGACTGCGCCACTCCGCGACCAATTCGCTGCTCACCCGCCGCGACGTCGTCGTGGTCGCCTCGGTCTCCTGCATCTACGGCCTCGGCACGCCGCAGGAGTACGTGGACCGCATGGTCCCCCTCAAGGTCGGCGACGAGATCGACCGGGACCAGCTCCTGCGCCGTTTCGTGGACATCCAGTACACGCGCAACGACCTGGCCTTCACCCGCGGCACCTTCCGGGTGCGCGGCGACACCATCGAGATCTTCCCGGTCTACGAGGAGCTCGCCGTCCGCATCGAGATGTTCGGCGACGAGATCGAGGCGCTGTCCACGCTGCACCCGCTCACCGGCGAGATCATCAGCGACGACCAGCAGCTCTACGTCTTCCCGGCCTCCCACTACGTCGCCGGCCCCGAGCGCATGGAGCGGGCCGTGAACGACATCGAGAAGGAGCTGGGCGAGCGCCTCGCCGAACTGGAGAAGCAGGGCAAGCTCCTGGAGGCGCAGCGCCTGCGGATGCGGACGACCTACGACCTGGAGATGCTCCGTCAGATCGGTAGCTGCTCCGGCGTCGAGAACTACTCGATGCACTTCGACGGCCGCTCGCCCGGCTCCCCGCCGAACACCCTGCTGGACTACTTCCCGGACGACTTCCTGCTCGTCATCGACGAGTCCCATGTCACCGTGCCGCAGATCGGAGCCATGTACGAGGGCGACGCTTCCCGCAAGCGCACCCTCGTCGACCACGGCTTCCGCCTGCCCTCCGCCCTCGACAACCGCCCTCTGAAGTGGGAGGAGTTCCAGGAGCGCATCGGGCAGACCGTCTACCTGTCGGCGACCCCGGGCACCTACGAGCTCTCCCGCTCGGACGGCCAGGTCGAGCAGATCATCCGCCCCACCGGCCTTGTCGACCCGGAGGTCGTCGTCAAGCCCACCGAGGGCCAGATCGACGACCTGGTGCACGAGATCCGGGGACGCGTCGAGAAGGACGAGCGGGTCCTGGTCACCACCCTCACCAAGAAGATGGCCGAGGACCTCACCGACTACTTCCTGGAGCTCGGCATCCAGGTCCGCTACCTGCACAGTGACGTCGACACCCTGCGCCGGGTCGAACTGCTGCGGGAGCTGCGCGCCGGTGAGTTCGACGTCCTCGTCGGCATCAACCTGCTGCGCGAGGGCCTCGACCTGCCCGAGGTGTCTCTGGTGGCGATCCTCGACGCCGACAAGGAGGGCTTCCTGCGCTCCGGCACCTCCCTCATCCAGACCATCGGCCGCGCGGCGCGCAATGTCTCCGGTCAGGTCCATATGTACGCCGACAAGATCACCCCGGCGATGGAGAAGGCCATCGACGAGACCAACCGCCGCCGGGAGAAGCAGATCGCGTACAACACGGCGAACGGCATCGACCCCCAGCCGCTGCGCAAGAAGATCAACGACATCGTCGCGCAGATCGCCCGCGAGGACGTCGACACCGAACAGTTGCTCGGCACCGGCTACCGCGCGAAGAAGGACGGCCGCGGCACCAAGGCCCCCGTGCCCTCCCTCGGCGACAAGGCGGCCAAGGGCGCCAAGGCGGGCAAGGCCGCCAAGGGCAAGGCGAAGGAGACGGTGCCCACCGACCGGCCGGCGGCCGATCTCGCCGAGCAGATCGAGGAGCTGACGGAGCGTATGCGCGCCGCCGCCGCGGATCTCCAGTTCGAGATCGCGGCCCGGCTGCGTGACGAAGTGGCCGAGATGAAGAAGGAACTGCGGCAGATGAAGGAAGCCGGCCTGGCCTGACGGGCACGCGCTGTGTTGCAAGACCGACACAAAGTTTGGACCGGGGTACGTCACTGTCAGTGCCCCTGCGTAGGGTTTTGGTCATCCGCGGGCTCCGCGGCCAACAGGGGACAGCTCGAGAGGGGAATCAGCACGTGACCGTCAACATGACCAAGGGTCAGGCCATCAGTCTGCAGAAGAACGACGGCGGCAGCCTGACCGCGGTGCGCATGGGTCTCGGCTGGCAGGCGGCTCCCCGGCGCGGCCTGTTCGGTTCGCGCACGCGGGAGGTCGACCTCGACGCCTCGGCCGTCCTGTTCGCGGACAAGCAGCCCGTCGACGTCGTCTTCTTCCGCCACCTGGTGAGCGACGACGGCTCGGTGCGCCACACCGGTGACAACCTCGTCGGCGGTGTCGGCCAGGGCGGCGACGACGAGGCCATCCTCGTCGACCTCGCGCGCATCCCGGTCCACATCGACCAGATCGTCTTCACCGTGAACTCCTTCACGGGCCAGACCTTCCAGGAGGTGCAGAACGCGTTCTGCCGCCTGGTCGACGAGACCAACGGCCAGGAGCTCGCCCGCTACACGCTCGCCGGCGGTGGCGCCTACACCGCCCAGATCATGGCGAAGGTGCACCGCTCGGGCCCGGGCTGGACGATGACGGCCCTGGGCACCCCGGCCAACGGACGCACCTTCCAGGACCTGATGCCTGCGATCCTGCCGCATCTGTAGGACACGTAAGCCGGCCCGGCGGGCGCACACGACACAACACGGCGACACAGGGGGACGAAGGCATGACGGCCGAGCTGGTGCGGGGGCAGAACCACCCGCTCTCCCAGGCCCGTCTGGAGATCCGGGTCTCGGCCGGCACACCGATCGTGGCCGCAGCCACGCTCGGCGACGAGCAGGGCAAGATCCACGGCGTCGAATGGGTGGTCCATCCCGGCTCCCCCACCCTGCCCGGCCTCGAGGTCTCCAAGCAGGCGGCCGCCGACCACCGCCTCGCGGTGGACCTGGACGCCATGCCGGAGGCCGTCCACCGCGTCAGTGTGCTGCTCGCCCTGCCGGCCGGGGGCGGCCCGACCCGCTTCGGCGCCGTCCCCACCCCGTTCGTCGCCGTCACCGGCCTCGACGGCACCGAGATCGCCAGCTACACCATCGCCGGCCTGGAGGCCGAGTCGGCCGTGGTCGCCCTGGAGCTCTACCGCCGCCAGGGCGCCTGGAAGGTGCGCGCCATCGGCCAGGGCTACGCCGGTGGCCTCGCCGAGCTGTTCACCGACCAGGGCCTGGCCCAGGCCCACCAACTCGCCGGTGGCATCAACGAAGCGGTGGCCCAGGGCATGGCCCGCTCGATCCCGGCGCCCCCGCAGCGAACGGACGGTGACCGTTCCCGGCAGGCCCCGGCTCCGGCGCGCGGCCCGGACCAGGGCGGCCCCGCATCGCAGGGCGCCGCCGACCCCGTACCACCACAGACATCGCCCTACGGCACCCGGACACCCGACGCGCCCGGCCAGCCGGCACAGCCGCCGAACTCCGCGTACGGCAGCCAGGCGGGCATGCCGGGCCAGGCCGGGCCGCAGCAGCCGTACCAGGGCGGAGCCGACGCCACCGACCCCGCCGCCCAGTCGTCCGCTTCGACATCCGGCGGCCCGATCAACTACAGCCACCCGCGCCGGCAGAACGCGGCTCCGCCACCGCCCCCGCTCACCGCGCCCCCGGCCCAGCCCGGACAGCCCGCGCAGCCCGTCGCAGGCGACGCCACCGGCTGGTCCATGGACGAGCGGCTCTACAACCAGGTGTGGGGCATGTTCGAGGACCTGGCCCGCACGACCGCCGCGTACCGCAGTGCGGTCGACTTCGCCGACTCGCGCATGGAGAAGGAGCTGGACCAGGTCCTGTCCGATCCGCGCAGCAGGATCGGCGGACAGGGCGACGCCGCGCGCGAGGCGGCCCAGGCCAAGCACGCGCAACTCGTCAACCAGGCCAGGGAGACCCTCGACCGGGACATCTCCCAGCTCACGGCCGAGTCCGAGGTCGTCGAGCCCGCGCTGCCGCCGGCGTACGCGCGCTGGGACAACCCGGTCTGGCATGGCTACCGCGTGCCGATGGAGATCCCCATGGCCCTGCGCCTGGGCGATCTCCACCTCCCGGAGAGCGACCGGCTGCGCATCCCGATGCTGGTCCGGCTGCCGCTGGAGCGCGGCCTGTGGATCGACAGCGGGCGCGGCGCCTCACTCGACGGCTCGTTCACCGACTCCCACGACCTGCGACGCCTCGCGATGGAGTCGGCCGTGGCACACGCGGCCCGGCTGCTCGCCGTCCATCCGGTCGGCGAGTTCACCGTGCACGTCATCGATCCGGCCGGCTCGGGCGCGCAGGCTCTCGTCCCGCTGGTGCAGACCGGCGTACTGGCGACCCCGCCCGCCGTGGGCGCGGCCGGCGTCGCGGACGTCCTCACGCGGCTCACGCAGCGCGTCGACCTGGTGCAGATGGCGCTGCGCGGTGGTGCGCCCGACTCCCTGCCGCCCGGCTTCGACACCTCCCAGCAGTTGCTGATCGTCAACGACTTCCCGCACGGCTTCGACGACCGGGCGGTGAACCAGCTGCGCTACCTGGCGGACGAGGGTCCCTCCGTCGGCGTCCATCTGATGATGGTCGCGGACCGTGAGGAGGCCTCCGGTTATGGCCCCCTGCTCGACCCGCTGTGGCGTGCGCTGCTGCGCCTGACGCCGGTGCCGGACGACCACCTCGCCGACCCGTGGGTGGGGCATGCCTGGACCTACGAGCCCTCGCTCGTGCCGCCCGGCAGCCAGGTCCTCCAGCAGGTGCTGTCACAGGTCGCGACGGCCCGCGCCAATTACCGGTAAAGAGTCTCTGACCTGCACACTTGGCGCTTCCTTTGCCAAGGTCTTTACCTTTCCTTGGCGATTCGGGTACTCTTCTTTGCACGGAGGGGAGTACTCCCTGTCTGCTGCGGCGTACCCGTCAATACGGATCCGGCCAGATCCCGGGGCGTCGGCCCATCGTGGGTGGAAGAGACCTCCGGCGCGCGACGACTGACATCTGCCGTTACGAATGCCGGAGGCGCAGTGGAAGTTTCCACGACCCTGTGGGTCTTGACCATCGTGGGCCTGGCCGCCCTGATCGCGGTCGATTTCTTCATAGGCCGCAAGCCACACGACGTTTCGATCAAGGAAGCCGGAATCTGGACCGTCGTCTGGATCGCCCTGGCCGGCCTCTTCGGGATCGGCCTGCTGATCTTCGGCGGCGGACAGCCGGCCGGTGAGTTCTTCGCCGGCTTCATCACCGAGAAGTCGCTGAGCGTCGACAACCTGTTCGTCTTCGTCCTGATCATGGCGAAGTTCGCGGTGCCGTCCCAGTACCAGCAGCGCGTGCTGCTGATCGGTGTCCTCATAGCCCTGGTGCTGCGGGCGATCTTCATCGCCGCGGGCGCCGCCATCATCGCCAACTTCTCCTGGGTGTTCTACCTCTTCGGCGCCTTCCTGATCTGGACCGCCTGGAAGCTCATCCAGGAGGCCCGGGCCGACGAGGATGACGAGGAGTACGAGGAGAACAAGCTGCTCAAGGCCGCCGAGCGCAAGTTCGGTGTCGCCGACCGCTATCACGGCACCAAGCTGTGGATCCAGCAGAACGGCAAGCGGGTCATGACCCCGATGCTGGTCGTGATGCTGGCGATCGGCACCACCGACGTGCTCTTCGCCCTCGACTCCATCCCGGCGATCTTCGGCCTGACGCAGGACCCGTACATCGTGTTCACGGCCAACGCCTTCGCACTGATGGGGCTGAGGCAGTTGTACTTCCTCATCGGCGGTCTGCTGGAGAAGCTGGTCCATCTCAGCTACGGCCTGTCGGTCATCCTCGGCTTCATCGGCGTGAAGCTGGTGCTGCACGCGCTGCACGAGTCCGGGGTCCACGTCCCCGAGATCAGCATCCCGGTCTCGCTCGGCGTGATCTGCTCGGTCCTGATCGTCACCACGATCACCAGCCTCAGGGCCTCCAGGAAGCAGGCGGCGGCCGAGGCGGCGCGGAAGCGGAGCGAAAGCGCTCCGAAGGACAGCATCGACGTCTGACCACGTCGGACGTAGAAAGAACCAGCACCCGGGGTGGTGCCCGGCGAATTGCCGGGCACCGCTCCCGGTGCTTCTTTGGGTGCTGGGTGTCCCCGGCCGGGGACACCACGGCCGGGGGTGGAGGCACCTGTGGACGCACCCATGAAGTTCGTGCAGATCATCGACTTCGAGACAGAGCGCATCGACGAGATGAGGGAGCTGGCCCACGAGACCCAAGAGCGTCTGGCGGGCCGCAGCGGCGGTCCCACGCGCCGTCTCGTCCTCAAGGACAGGGGACAGGCCAACCGCGCATGCGCAACAGCGACGACCCCGAGACGACCAAGTTCGCGGAGCAGATGGCCGCACTGTGCACCAGGCCGCCGTCCTTCACGGACTGCGACGTACAGGAGACGACCGAGTTCGCATAGGTTCCAGGCACCCGTTGTGCCATGGACGCGTTCCGGGCGGAGCCCGTCACCCGGTGGCTGGCTCCGCCGCCACGGCAGCCACCGGACGGGTCTCGGGCAGCAGCGCGAAGCATCCGAGGCTGAGCAGCGCGACCCCCGTCAGATACGCCCCCACGCCCCAGGGCACCCGGCCGCCCTGCTCGGCCAGCGCCGTCGCCGCGATCGGGGTGAGCGCGCCTCCCAGGACACCGCCGAGGTTGTAGCCCACCGCGGCGCCCGTGCAGCGCACCCGGGGCTCGTACAACTCCGGCAGATACGCGGCGATCACGGCGAACATCGTGATGAACGCGATCATCGCCCCGAGGAAGCCGAGGAACATCAGCAGCGGCTCCGCCGTGGCGAGGAGCGCGATCATCGGGAACATCCACAGGGCGGAGGCGGTGCAGCCGATCAGGCACAGGGGCCGCCGCCCGTACCGGTCACCGAGGATCGCCAGCACTGGCGTGAGCGAGCCCTTGACGACCACCGCGCACATGATGCAGGTCAGCATGACGCCGCGGTTCACCCCGAGCCGTTCCGTGGCGTAGGCGAGAGACCAGGTCGTCACCGTGTAGAAGATCGCGTATCCGATCGACAGCGCCCCGGCGGTCAGCAGCACCAGCCGCCAGTGGCCGCGTACGACCTCGGCGAGCGGCACGCGCGCGTGGTCGTCGAGTTCGAGGAACCGGGGACTCTCGGCGAGCGACGACCGCAGCCACAGCCCCACCATTGCGAGCACACCCGCCGCCCAGAACGGCACCCGCCATCCCCACGCGGCGAACTGCGCGTCGGACAGCGTCGCCGACAGCCCCAGCACCACCCCGTTGGCGAGCAGGAAGCCCAGCGCGGGCCCGACCTGCGGAAAG
Organism: Streptomyces sp. UG1; assembly: GCF_049974585.1. Classification (NCBI taxonomy): domain Bacteria; kingdom Bacillati; phylum Actinomycetota; class Actinomycetes; order Kitasatosporales; family Streptomycetaceae; genus Streptomyces; species Streptomyces sp. UG1. Next base: position 13,162 of record NZ_JBNGGG010000014.1, read on the forward strand.
CTCGACCACAGTCCGCGCCGCCCGGCGGGCGCGTGCTCCACGGTCAGCAGCACGGCCCCGCCCCACTCGCCGCCGAGCCCCAGCCCCTGAAGAAAGCGCAGCACGAGCAGCAGCAGGGGAGCGGCCACACCGATCGTCCCGTACGTCGGTACGCAGCCGACCGCGACCGTGGAGGCGCCGGTCAGCAGCAGCGAGGCGACGAGGACCGGCCGGCGTCCATGCCGGTCCCCGATGTGCCCGAACAGCACCGACCCCAAAGGCCGCGCCACGAAACCCACCCCGAACGTCGCGAAGGCGGCCAGGGTCCCCGCCATCGGCGAGAACGTCGGGAAGAACAGCGGCCCCAGAACCAGCGCGGCCGCCGTCCCGTAGACGAAGAAGTCGTAGAACTCGATGGCCGTCCCGGCGAGCGAGGCGACCGCGAGCCGCAGCATGGACGGCGGCGCCTTTACTGTGCGTACATCGTGCATGCTGCGTCAACTACCCACGGTGATCACGGGTTACGGGGGCGCACGGGCGCGCCGGGGTCCGGTCAGTACGTGACGGTAATGCGCCGGGCAGGTCCGTCGACGCGGACGGTGCCGCCGTAGGGGATCACGAGTTGGGGATCGGTGTGGCCGAAGTCCACGTCGAAGACGATCGGGGTGTCGGGGGCGTAGGCGCGCATGGCCCGCAGCACGGCCTCGCGCTGCTCGGCGGCGTAACGCGCGGCCTCTTCGGGGCTGTTGGGGCGTACGAGGGACCACGTCCTCGCTCGGCCCATCAGCAGCGCGGAGAAGCGCTGCAGCAGCCCACGCTCGCCCATGTTCCGCAGGGTCCTGAAGACCTCGTCGGCGCTCGGCATATCCTCCGACGTCTCCAGCAACAGCACCCCGCCGTCGTACTCCGAGAGGTCGCGCGCGATCTCCCGGTCGGCCATGAGCAGCCAGCCGACGATCTCCAGACAGCCGCCCCAACTACGGCCCTCCACCACCCGGTCGGCGTTCAGCCACGTCCACCCGTCGGCCGGACGCATCTCCGGCTCCGCGTCGAAGGTCGCCGGGTCGGCCCAGTCGCCGTTGATGTCGTTCCAGCGCTCGGCGGGCCTCAGCTCGTACTCGCCCGAGGTGAACAGCGCAGCCCGCAGCGAATCGGCCGTCTGCCGGTTCATGGCTCCGGGGCGGCCCAGCTCGCACATCACGCTCACGCCGTGATAGCCGACGATGCCCGTGTTGCGCAGGAACATCAGCAGGTTCGTGTTGTCGCTCATCCCGAAGAACGGCTTCGGGTTCGCCCGGATCAACTCCCGGTCCAGCAGTGGCAGCACGGTGATCTGGTCGTCCCCGCCGATGGACGCGATGACCGCCTTGATGTCGGGATCGGCGAAGGCGGCGTGGATGTCGTCGGCGCGCTCCCGCGGCGTCGAGCCCATTTTGCGAGTCGCCGGATACTCGACCGGTTCCAGTTCGAAGTCCTTCCGCAGCCGCTCCAGCCCCAGCTCGTAGGGGTGTGGGAAGAGCCCGGGCAGGCCCGCCCCGGGCGAGATGACGGCGACACGGTCGCCCTGGGAGGGCTTCGGAGGGTACGAGATCGTGGTCATGACCGGAGGGTACGGAGGATCGCATGGCTCATGCACCGTGATAAACCGGGGTCTGAGCAGCGGTCATCGACGGACCGCCCACCCCGAACGGACCGGAGGAACCGTGCCTCGCACCCTGGCCAACGCCCCGATCATGATCCTCAACGGCCCCAACCTGAATCTGCTCGGCCAGCGCCAGCCGGAGATCTACGGCTCCGAGACCCTGGCCGACGTCGAGACCCTGTGCGCCAAGGCGGCGGCCGCGCACGGCGGCACGGTCGACTTCCGGCAGTCCAATCACGAGGGCGAGTTGGTCGACTGGATCCACGAGGCGCGGCTGAACCACTGCGGAATCGTGATCAACCCCGGTGCCTACTCGCATACCTCCGTGGCGATCCTGGATGCGCTCAACACCTGTGACGGCCTTCCGGTGTTGGAGGTCCACATCTCCAACATCCACAAGCGTGAGTCGTTCCGGCACCACTCGTACGTCTCGCTGCGCGCCGACGGTGTCATCGCGGGGTGCGGGGTGCAGGGGTACGCGTTCGGGGTGGAGCGGGTCGCGGCGCTGGCAGGGGCAGGGCAGGCGGACGCTTGACGTGGCTGGGGCGAGCAGGTGAGAGGGCGGCGATGTAAGGACCGCCCTCCCTTGCGGAGCGGTCCTTACAGCCGCCCCGACTCCACGATCCGCCGCAGGAAGCGCCGCGTACGCTCCTGCTGCGGATCGCCGAAGATCTGCTCGGCCGTGCCGCGCTCCAGCACCACGCCTGAGTCCAGAAAGCAAACCTGGTCGGCGACCTCGCGGGCGAACCCCATCTCGTGCGTGGCCAGCACCATCGTCATCCCGTCCGTCTTCAAGTCACGGACGACGGCGAGGACTTCGCCCACCAGTTCCGGGTCGAGGGCGGCGGTGATCTCGTCCAACAGCAGCAGCCGGGGACGTACGGCCAGGGCGCGGACGATCGCGACCCGCTGCTGCTGACCGCCGCTCAGCCGGTCGGGGTACTCGCCGGCCTTCTCGGCCAGCCCGAGCCGCTCCAGCAGCTCACGCGCGCGTGCCTCGGCCTCGTCGCGGGACAGCCCGTGCACCCGGCGCGGGGCGAGGGTGATGTTCTCCAGGACCGTCATGTGCGGGAAGAGGTTGTACGCCTGGAACACCACGCCGATACGGCGGCGTACGGCGTCCTGGTCGACGCGCGGATCGGTGATCTCCTCGCCGTCCAGCCAGATGGCGCCGTCGTCGATCTCCTCCAGCAGGTTCGCGCACCGCAGCAGCGTGGACTTGCCGGAGCCGGAGGCACCGATCAGCGCGGTCACCGTGTGCGGAGCGACCTCCAGGTCGACGTCCCGCAGCACCACCGAGCCGCCGCCGAAGGTCTTGCGGACGGACTCCATGCGCAGCACGGGTGCGTCGCTCACAGAGCTTGCGTCGCTCACAGGGCTCCTCCTTGGGCGCGCCGACGGTCCATCCGGGCCGTCACCCAGTCCGTGAAGCGGGTCATCGGGATGGTCAGCGCCACGAAGACCAGGCCCGCGACGATGTACGGCGTGTAGTTGAGGCTGCGCCCCACGATGATGTCCGCGGCCCGTACGGCGTCCACCGCGCCGCCGATCGAGACAAGGCCGGTGTCCTTCTGCAACGACACCAGGTCGTTCAGCAGGGGCGGCACCTGACGGCGTACCGCCTGGGGCAGGACGACGTGCCGCAGCGCCTGCCGGTTGGTGAGGCCGAGCGAGCGGGCCGCCGCGCGCTGCGAGGGGTGGACGGACTCGATGCCGGCCCGGAACACCTCGGCCACGTACGCCGAGTACGTCAGCGTGAGGGCCGTACCGCCCAGCAGCACCGGATCGACGGTCACGCCCTGGAGCCGCAGCGCGGGGACGCCGAGGACGACGATCATGAGGTTAATGATGAGCGGAAGGCCGCGGAAGAAGTCCGTGTACGCGGCCGCCAGCACCCGCAGCGGGAAGAACACGGGGCCGCGCAGGGTGCGGGCGACGGCGATGAGCATTCCGAGGACCAGCACGCAGACACCGCAGACCAGCAGCAGCCGGATGTTGAGCCAGAGCCCTTCGAGGACCTTGGGGAACGCCTCGCGCGCGTACTCGCCGTCGAAGAACGTCTCCTTGGTGCGCGGCCAGCCCGGCGCGTTGACCACGACCAGGTAGAGGACGACGCCGGTGACCAGCGTGGAGAGAGCGGCTACGGCAGTGGCGCGGCGGGCGCGGGCACGCTTGTGGCGCTCGCGGTCCAGACGCCGCTGCGAGGGGACGTAACCGTCGTCGCCCGCGCCGGACATGCCGCCGTTGTCGTCCGCGCCCTCCTGCCCGGACTCCTCCTTCGTGACCGTCACTTGAGCACCGGGGCGTCGACGGCGTCGGACAGCCACTGCTGCTCGAGCCTGTCCAGGGTGCCGTCCTCGCGCAGGGCGTCCACGGCGTCCGTCACGCACGAGGTGAGCGCGCTGCCCTTGTCGAGCACGAGCCCGAACTGCTCCGGAGTACCGCCCTGGTTCTCGAACTGGCCGACGATCGTCGCGTCCGTCACCTCGGCCGCGGTGATGTAGAAGGCGGTCGGCAGGTCGACCACGATGGCGTCGACCTGGCCGTTCTTCAGCGCGGACTTGGCCTGGTCGTTCTTGGCGTACGCGGCGGGCTCCTGGGCCGGCTTCACCAGGTCGTCGATGTAGTCGAGGCTGGTCGTGCCGACCTGTGCGCCCAGCTTGAGGCCCTTCAGGTCCGCGACGGTCTTCGCCTTGGCGGCCTTGGTGTCCTTCAGCGCGATGACGGTTTGGCGGACGTCGTAGTAGCCGGAGGAGAAGTCCACGGCCTTCTTGCGCTCGTCACTGATCGACACCTGGTTGACGTCGAAGTCGAAGGTCTTCTCACCGGGCGCGAAAGCCTTGTTGAACGGGACGCTCTGCCAGACGACGGCGCTCTTGTCATAGCCGAGCTGCCGCGCCACGGCGTAGGCGACGGCCGACTCGAAGCCCTCGCCGGTGGCCGGGTTGTCGTCCTTGAACCAGGGTTCGTACGCCGGCTCGTCGGTGGCGATCGTCAGCTTGCCGGAGGTCTTCGTGGCCAACTTGCCCTTGACGCAGGTGTTCCCGGCTGCCCCGGACGGCTCGTCGGCGGCCTTCTCCTCCGGCTGCGGGGCGCAGCCGAGGGCGGTGGCGAGCAGGGCTGTGGTGGTGACGGCGACGGCGCGGCGCAGCGCGCGCTGGGCAGGGTGCATGGCGCGAGATTGACAGTACATCGTCGTGTTTGTCGAGGTCACGACGGCGAAAGTCCGCATAGTGGGAACGGGTGTTGCATTCCTGTGAACCCGGCCCGCAGGTGATCGCCGGGGCCGCCGGTCGAGGGCGGGGATTGAGGGACCGGCGGCCCATTCCGCCCAGGAGCCGTCATCCTGTGCGGGGCTGCTTCCAGTTGACTGCGCAACAACGCGCGCCGGGAGCGCGCGCATGGCACCAGCGCGTGTGAATGATTCACACGGGGCGCGTGCGCGGGGCGCGCGCTGTCATCAACAGCCCCGCGCGCGCTGTGATCACCAGCCCCGGCCTACCAGCCCCGCGCGCGCCACTCCGGCAGTTGCGGCCGCTCGGCGCCCAGCGTCGTGTCGTTGCCGTGCCCCGGGTAGACCCAGGTCTCGTCCGGCAGTACGTCGAAGATCTTCGTCTCGACGTCGTGGATCAGGCTGGCGAACGCCTTCGGATCCTTACGGGTGTTGCCCACACCGCCCGGGAACAGGCAGTCCCCGGTGAAGACATGGGGATGCCCGTGCGGGTCGTCGTAGACGAGGGCGATCGAACCCGGAGTGTGCCCGACCAGGTGGCGCGCGGTGAGTTCCACGCGCCCCACCCGGATCGTGTCGCCGTCGTCGACCATGACGTCGGTCGGCACCGGAATGCCGTCGGCGTCGTCACGGCCGGCATACGTGCGCGCGCCGGTGGCCTCGACGACCGCGGCGAGCGCCTGCCAGTGGTCGCCGTGCTGGTGCGTGGTGACGACGGACGCGATGCCGTCGTCACCGATCATGCCGAGCAGCGTGTCCGCGTCGTTGGCGGCGTCGATCAGGAGCTGCTCGTCCGTGGCCCGGCAGCGCAGCAGATAGGCGTTGTTGTCCATCGGGCCGACCGCGATCTTGCTGATCATCAGGTCCTTGAGCTCGTGCACGTCGGCGGGGCCACCGACGGTCACCTGTCCGCTGTACGTCATGGCGGCAGCCTATAGCGGAGGAGCGGTGCCCGGGCCGTTCAGGCCCCGCGGTGGCCGGGCGGTCCTGTGACCGTTCAGGTGCTGCGACGGATGGGTGGTCCCGCGACAGTCCAGGCGCTGCGACGGAAGGGCGGCCCTCTTGGGGCCGCCCCAGGGCTACAGCGGGGGCAGTGCCGGCAGTGTGCCGCCCTCCACGGTCAGCCCGGACCCGTCGCGGCGTCCGGCGAGCCAGCCGAGCAGATCGGGTGCGCTGCCGCGGACGGTGATCTCGGGGGCGCCCGCCTCCCGGCCCGTGCTCCACGCGCGCGTGCCGTCCGTGAGACGGGTGGGCGGCACATCGGCGTGCCCCGTGAACCGCTCGGCGAGGAACTCGATCTCCCGCTCCACGAACTCGGCCGGCAGATCCTCCAGCTCGTACCCGATTCCGAGATCCACGTGGTGCAGCTCCACCTCGACCCACCGCCGGAACGGCACCCGGGCCGCGGCGTCGGTGACCCCGTTGCGCAGTTCCACCGTGCGCGCCCAGTCCGCGGGCGTGGCCCCGGTCTCCTGGAAGCGGGCGGCGCTCTCCCGCACGTCGGTGAGCTGGACGTCGAGGGGGCGCGGGGCGTCCCGCTCGATGTCGGCGTCCCGGGCGGTGCCGGAGACGTACATGGGGCGCCCTTCGAGGACGTTCACGAGAGCGTCCGCGTTGCGCGCGATGTGTGCGAGAACATGGCCGCGGCTCCAGCCGGGGAGCCGTGACGGCTCGGCCGTGGAGGCGTTGTCCAGCTTGGCCGCTGCGGTGAGCAGCCGGTCGGTCGCTTCACGTACAGACACCAGGTCACGAGCGTGATCAATCATGGTGCTGACACTAGCCCCGCCACACCTTTGGGTGAAGGTGGTGAACAGGTGCCGTAAATCGAATGCGCGTGCTATAGGGTCGGTCGTGATGTCGGGCATGCTGGATGCCCCGGGTTTGTTGTCGCATCCGGGAATCCGTCCGGCGTTGTCAGTGGCTCCCCCTAGTCTGAACAACACGGGGGCCTCGAAGCCGAGAACACACGGGGGCCTCGCCCCCTTGTCACTTCTCTCAAGAAAGGTGCGGACCGGCGTGGCCGACCGTCTCATCGTCCGTGGCGCGCGCGAGCACAACCTCAAGAATGTCTCGCTCGACCTGCCACGCGACTCGCTCATCGTCTTCACGGGCCTGTCGGGGTCGGGCAAGTCCTCGCTGGCCTTCGACACCATCTTCGCCGAGGGGCAGCGGCGCTACGTGGAGTCGCTGTCGTCGTACGCCCGGCAGTTCCTCGGCCAGATGGACAAGCCGGACGTCGACTTCATCGAGGGACTGTCCCCGGCGGTCTCCATCGACCAGAAGTCGACCTCGCGCAATCCGCGCTCGACGGTCGGCACCATCACCGAGGTCTACGACTACCTGCGTCTGCTCTTCGCGCGCATCGGCAAGCCGCACTGTCCCGAGTGCGGCCGCCCCATCTCGCGCCAGTCGCCGCAGGCCATCGTCGACAAGGTCCTGGAGCTGCCGGAGGGGAGCCGCTTCCAGGTGCTGTCGCCGCTGGTGCGCGAGCGCAAGGGCGAGTTCGTCGATCTCTTCGCGGACCTGCAGACCAAGGGCTACTCCCGCGCGCGCGTGGACGGCGAGACCATCCAGCTCTCCAACCCGCCCACGCTGAAGAAGCAGGAGAAGCACACCATCGAGGTGGTCGTCGACCGCCTCACGGTGAAGGACTCCGCCAAGCGCCGCCTCACCGACTCCGTGGAGACCGCCCTCGGCCTCTCCGGCGGCATGGTCGTGCTCGACTTCGTCGACCTCCCCGAGGACGACCCCGAGCGCGAGCGCATGTACTCGGAGCACCTGTACTGCGCGTACGACGACCTCTCGTTCGAGGAGCTGGAGCCCCGCTCCTTCTCCTTCAACTCGCCGTTCGGCGCCTGCCCCGAGTGCACCGGTATCGGCACGCGCATGGAGGTCGACCCCGAGCTGATCGTCCCGGACGAGGACAAGACCCTCGACGAGGGCGCCATCCACCCCTGGTCGCACGGCCACACCAAGGACTACTTCGGCCGTCTGATCGGCGCCCTCGCGGACGCGCTGGGATTCCGCACGGACATCCCCTTCGCGGGACTGCCGCAGCGCGCCAAGAAGGCCCTGCTCCACGGCCACAAGACGCAGATCGAGGTCCGCTACCGCAACCGGTACGGCCGCGAGCGCGTGTACACGACGCCCTTCGAGGGCGCCGTCCCCTTCGTCAAGCGCCGGCACAGCGAAGCCGAGAGCGACGCCAGCCGCGAGCGCTTCGAGGGCTATATGCGCGAGGTGCCCTGCCCCACCTGTGAGGGCACCCGCCTGAAGCCGATCGTCCTCGCGGTCACGATCATGGAGAAGTCGATCGCCGAGGTCTCCGCGATGTCCATCAGCGACTGCGCGGACTTCCTGGGCGAGCTGAAGCTGAACGCCCGCGACAAGAAGATCGCCGAGCGCGTGCTGAAGGAGGTCAACGAGCGGCTGCGGTTCCTGGTCGACGTCGGCCTGGACTACCTCTCGCTCAACCGCGCGGCCGGCACCCTCTCCGGTGGCGAGGCCCAGCGCATCCGGCTGGCCACCCAGATCGGCTCCGGACTCGTCGGCGTGCTCTATGTCCTCGACGAGCCGTCCATCGGCCTGCACCAGCGCGACAACCACCGGCTGATCGAGACCCTCGTCCGGCTGCGCGACATGGGCAACACCCTCATCGTCGTCGAGCACGACGAGGACACCATCAAGACCGCCGACTGGGTCGTCGACATCGGCCCCGGCGCCGGTGAGCACGGCGGCAAGGTCGTGCACAGCGGCTCCCTGAAGGAACTGCTCACCAACGCCGAGTCGCAGACCGGTCAGTACCTGGCCGGCAAGAAGGCGATCCCGCTGCCCGACATCCGTCGTCCGCACGACCCGTCCCGACAGCTCACGGTGCACGGCGCCCGGGAGAACAACCTCCAGGACATCGACGTCTCGTTCCCGCTCGGCGTGTTCACCGCGGTCACGGGCGTGTCCGGATCCGGCAAGTCGACGCTGGTCAACGACATCCTGTACACGCACCTGGCCCGCGAGCTAAACGGCGCCCGCAACGTCCCCGGGCGGCACACCCGCGTGGACGGCGACGACCTCGTCGACAAGGTCGTGCACGTCGACCAGTCGCCCATCGGCCGCACCCCGCGCTCGAACCCGGCGACGTACACCGGCGTCTTCGACCACATCCGCAAGCTGTTCGCCGAGACCACCGAGGCGAAGGTCCGCGGCTACATGCCCGGCCGCTTCTCCTTCAACGTCAAGGGCGGCCGCTGCGAGAACTGCGCGGGCGACGGCACGATCAAGATCGAGATGAACTTCCTCCCGGACGTGTACGTCCCGTGCGAGGTCTGCCACGGGGCCCGGTACAACCGGGAGACCCTGGAGGTCCACTACAAGGGCAAGTCCATCTCCGAGGTCCTGAACATGCCGATCGAGGAGGCCACGGACTTCTTCGAGGCCGTCCCGGCGATCAACCGCCACCTCAAGACACTCAACGACGTCGGCCTCGGCTACGTCCGGCTCGGCCAGTCCGCGACCACCCTGTCCGGCGGTGAGGCCCAGCGGGTGAAGCTCGCCAGCGAGCTGCAGAAGCGCTCCACCGGCCGCACGGTCTACGTCCTGGACGAGCCGACCACCGGTCTGCACTTCGAGGACATCAGCAAGCTGCTGAAGGTCCTCTCCGGCCTGGTCGACAAGGGCAACACGGTCATCGTCATCGAGCACAACCTCGACGTGATCAAGACCGCCGACTGGGTCGTGGACATGGGTCCCGAGGGCGGCGCCGGCGGTGGCCTCGTCATCGCCGAGGGCACGCCCGAGGCGGTCGCGGCGGTCCCCGCCAGCCACACCGGCAAGTTCCTGCGCGAGATCCTCGGCGCCGACCGGATCAGCGACGCGGCCTCGGTGAAGGCACCGCGCAGGGCGGCGGCCAAGAAGACGGTCGCGGCGGGGTCGACGGCGAAGAAGACGGCGACGGCCAGGACCACCAGGACGGTCAACAACAAGGCCACCGACAAGGCGGCCGGAGCCACGAAGAAGGCGGCTGCCGCGAAGAAGGCGACGCCCGCGAAGAAGACGACGAGGGCCCCCAAGGCCTGAGGCCGGCGGGCGACGAGTCCGAACAAATTCCGAAAAAGTACGGCGCCCCGCGGGAACTCCCCACGGGGCGCCGTCCGTTGCATGATCAGCCGCCCGATCCAGGCGGCCATGACGGACCTTGACTCCTCAACAGTGGAAGAGACAAGGGGAACGCCTCCTGGAAGTCCCCTCCTAGAAGTCCCCCAGTTCGGAGGCGTACGGCGGTTCCGCCCCCGCCCGGGAGCAGGTGATCGCGGCAGCCCGCGCCGCGAACCGCAACAGCCTTGTCCAGCCGTCGGCGCCGAGTCCCACGAGCGCCTCGGCGGACAGGGCGTCCTGGGCGGCGAGGCCGTGCAACAGGGCCGCGTTCACGGTGTCGCCCGCACCGATCGTGTCCACGACGTCGACCTCTTCACCCGGCACGGAGTGCACCGCGCCGTCCCGGGTGAAGGCGGTCAGCCCGTCACCGCCCTGAGTGATCACCACGGCCGCAGGTCCCGCGGCCAGCCACTCACGCGGCGTGCCGCCCAGCCACAGCGCGTCCTCCTCGGACAGCTTGAGCAGCGACACCGACGGCAGCCAGCTCTTGAACCGGGCCCGGTAGCCGTCCGGGTCGGGGATCAGCCCGGCCCTGATGTTCGGATCGAGCGCGGTGAACACCCCTCGCGCGGCCGCGCTCCGCATCAGCTCCTCATACGCGCTCGCCCCCGGTTCCAGGACGAGCGAACAGGTACCGAAGGAGACCGCGCGCGCCCGCGCGGGCAGCTCCCCAGGCGCCGTGAAGAGCCGGTCGGCGGTGCCCTCGACATAGAAGGAGTAGGCGGCCGAGCCCTTCGCGTCGATGGTGGCCACCGCGAGCGTGGTCGGCTCCATACCGCGCTGCACAGCCGATACGTCCACCCCCGCCTCCCGCAGCCCGTCGAGCAGGGCCTCGCCGAACGCGTCGTAGGAGGTCCGGGAGCAGAAGGCGGTGGGGGAGCCGAGGCGGCCGAGGGCCACGGCGGTGTTGTAGGGGCCGCCGCCGAGCGCCGGCTTCAGGCCCGCGAGGGCGCCCGTGCCCTGCGGTACCAGGTCGATCAGGGCCTCACCGGCGACGACGATCACGAGACGGTTCCTTTCACGGACGTCAGGGGGTGTTCGGGGCTGTGGGATGTCGAGGGCCCGGCCGTGCCCTCGGGCTGCTCGGACCTCGGGGGCGCCGAGCGCGCGGCGGACCTCCCCGGCCGCGTCGGCTGTTCGGCGCAGCCGCACGAGGTGCGATGCACGAAGGCGCAGGGCAGACGCACGGTGCGGGCGGGCCGGTCCGGCGAGGCGAGACGGTCCAGGAGCACCCGGACGGCCTGTGCGCCGATGTCCCTGCTGGGCTGGGCTATCGCGGTGAGCCGGGGCGAGAACAGATCGGCCCAGGCGAAGTCGTCGAAGCAGCACAGCGCGATGTCGTCGGGCACGGACAGGCCGTGGTCACCCAGGCTGCGCAGGGCGCCCATGGTCATCGCGTTGTTGGCGGTGACCAGCGCGGTGGGCGGCGAGGCGAGTGACAGCAGCGCGGCGGTGGCCTGCTCGGCGCCGGCCGACTCGGAGTCGCCGTGCACGACGAGGCCGTCGTCGTGGGTGAGCCCGGCGGCCGCCAGGCCGTCCCGGTATCCGGTGAGCCGCTCGCTGGTGGTGCTGAGCCCGGACAGACCGGCAACCAGGCCGATCCGCCGGTGACCGAGGCCGGCGAGATGGGTGACCAGCCGGGCCATGGGCTCGGCGCTGTCGGCGCAGACCTGGTCGAACCGCGTCGCGCCGACCGCCGGGGTGTCCACCACGCGGTCGAGGAGGACGGTCGGCACCTTGTGGCGCCCGAGGTAGGCCAGCAGCTCGCGCGGATCGGCGGAGGGCGCGACGATCATGCCGTCCACACGGCGCTCGTGCAGAAGCTGAACGACCTTGCGCTCATGCCCCGGATCGTCGTGCGGGTCGGCGATGAGCAGGCTGTAGCCGTGCTCCAGGGCGGCGGCCTCGACGCCCTGGAGGATCTCCGTGAAGTACGGGTTGCTGATCGCCGACACCGCCAGCCCGATGGAGCGGGTGCGGGAGGTCACCAGGGAGCGGGCCAGGGTGTTGGGCGTGTAGCCGAGTTCCTCCATGGCGTCCAGCACCGCCTGACGGGTGTGGGGCAGCACGGGCCGGGTCCCGTTCAGTACATGCGAGACGGTCGCCACGGACACACCGGCGCTCCGTGCGACGTCGGCCATGGTCGCCATCGCGATCTCCTCCCTGTGCAGCGCCCCGTCTCGGTCCGTCGCGGCTCTTCTGGCCGGGAAGGTATCCCATCCGGAGCCAGACGTAAACGCTTGCGCAAGCGTTTACGTCGCGCACCGATCCGAGGACGGGAGTGTCAGGGCGTATCGGGATCAAGCAACGGGATCAGCCGGCGGCGACCGGCGGGGCAGGCCGATGGCAACTGGAGGGCCGACTCACTCCCACTCCCATCCGATGCCCACGATCCCCGTCCGCACCCGTGGCTCGACAAGGTGGACGGAGTGGTGCAGCCCGCTCAGCGCCAGTCCCTGGCGACCGCTGCGGGGTGCGGCCGCGGAGTGCTGGGCGAACCGGTGGCAGCGGGCCGGGAGGGCGTTCGCGGCGAAGCGGACCTGCAGGGCGTACTGGCCGCCCGCGAGCGGGAAGCCACGGGCGTACTCGCGGGACACATCGGCTGTGCCGTCCTCGACGCCGTAGCGGAAGAGATAGGTGTCACCGGTCCGCAGGCGCGTGCCGAAGAGCAGCTCGGCGACGAGGACGCCGGTGTCGTGGTGCCAACGGACCCGTCCCGTACGGCAGTTCTCCAGCGCGTGCACCGTCATGCGCTCCGGCACGCACCCAGGGTCGCCGTGGTGGACGGCGACGAATCGGTCCACGCCGTCCTTGTGGGCACGCACGATGTGGTGCGACTCGCGGCCCGCCAGCTCGCGGCGCGCCCCGATCCGCACCTGTTCGTGGTGGGCGAGGGTGTGCAGGCCGCCGTCGACCGGGAAGTCCAGTTCGGCCAGCAGTCGCTCCAGCACACCCGAGGCCTCCACCAGGGAGCGGTAGGAGCGGGCGGCGGGCTGCTGGAGCGTGGAGTGGTCGTCCGCCTCGGAGAGCAGCCGGATCAGGGACTCCTCCGGCAGTTGGAGTATCTCCTCCAGCGCCCGCACCGCACGCAGTGACTCAGGCCGCTGCGGTCGGCGGGCGCCTTGCTGCCAGTAGCTCAGGCTCGTGACGCCGACCTTCACACCGCGCCGGGACAGATGGTGCTGCACGCGCTGCAGCGGCAGCCCCCGGGCGGCTATCGCGGCGCGCAGGGCGACGTGGAAGGGTCCGCCTCGCAGGGCCGTGTCCAGTTCCGCGGAGGCGACGGCGGCGATGTCCGCGTGCTGTGTGGCGTGCGGCATGCAGGGGCCTTTCTGTGGTTGTTCACAACGGTTGGTCAGACCGGTCGCGCGGCTGATCGGGTCCACCCCCGTGGAGCGCCGGCGGGTCTTCACATCCGTACGCCGTCGCTCAGGTCCCCGAGTTCCTCCGCATTGAAGCGTGTTGACCAAGTCCGGACAACACCTGATACCCAACAGCCGCGCACTCCGGCCGAGTCGCGATGCGTCCTCATCAAGCCGACATGTCGTCCCGGGGGTGCGGAGCGCCACCCGATGACCCTCACGGACAGGGCCGGCTGAGGCAGGAAGCCGCGCGTGGGGCTGTCGGTGACGAGTTCGATGGAAGCCCTCCGGAGGCTGCGCGGAGATCCGGATGATCACGCCTGGAGAGGCGGTCGGCGGCTGCGCGTAGCCGAGGGCGTGGCGACATCCCGGGCAAGCTCCGGCTCCCGGCGGACGGCGACGGCGGATCACCGCCGTGGGCTGGCGGTTCTCACGTTCCGGGGGTCCCGCCGACTGCCACGATGGTTGTCCACAGCCTCGTCGGACTGTCACCGGGCGCCAGTAGGGTGTGAGACATGGCCGACCCTTCCAGCTACCGCCCCAAGCCGGGACAGATCCCGGACTCTCCCGGGGTGTACAGGTTCCGTGACGAGCACCGCCGGGTGATCTACGTCGGGAAGGCGAAGAGCCTGCGCCAGCGCCTGGCGAACTACTTCCAGGACCTGGCGGGCCTCCACCCACGCACCCGCACGATGGTGACCACGGCCGCGTCCGTGGAGTGGACAGTGGTGTCCACGGAGGTCGAGGCCCTTCAGCTCGAGTACTCCTGGATCAAGGAGTACGACCCCAGGTTCAACGTCAAGTACCGCGACGACAAGAGCTACCCGTATCTCGCGGTGACGATGAACGAGGAGTTCCCGCGCGTGCAGGTGATGCGCGGTCACAAGAAGAAGGGCGTCAGGTATTTCGGGCCGTACGCGCACGCGTGGGCGATCCGGGACACCGTCGACCTCCTCCTGCGGGTCTTCCCGGTCCGCACCTGCTCGGCCGGCGTGTTCAAGAACGCCGCCCGCACCGGCCGCCCCTGTCTGCTCGGCTACATCGGCAAGTGCTCCGCCCCCTGTGTGGACCGCGTCTCCGCCGAGGACCACCGTGAACTCGCCGAGGAGTTCTGCGACTTCATGACCGGCCGCACGGGCACCTATCTGCGCCGCCTGGAGAAGCAGATGATGGAGGCGGCCGACGAGATGGAGTACGAGCGGGCCGCCCGCCTGCGCGACGACATCGAGGCCCTGAAGAAGGCCATGGAGAAGAACGCGGTCGTGCTCGCCGACGCGACCGACGCCGACCTTATCGCCGTCGCCGAGGACGAGCTGGAGGCGGCCGTGCAGATCTTCCACGTGCGCGGCGGACGCGTGCGCGGCCAGCGCGGCTGGGTCACCGACAAGGTCGAGGAGATCACCACCGGCGCCCTCGTCGAGCATGCCCTCCAGCAGCTCTACGGCGAGGAGAGCGGCGACGCGGTGCCCAAGGAGGTCCTCGTCCCGGCCCTGCCCGACCCGCTGGAGCCCGTCCAGGAGTGGCTGTCGGGCCGGCGCGGCTCCAACGTCTCGCTGCGCATCCCTCAGCGCGGCGACAAGCGCGCCCTCATGGAGACCGTCGAGCGCAACGCCCAGCAGGCGCTCGTCCTGCACAAGACCAAGCGCGCCTCCGACCTGACCACCCGCTCGCGCGCGCTGGAGGAGATCGCCGACGCCCTCGACCTCGACAGCGCCCCGCTCAGGATCGAGTGCTACGACATCTCGCATCTCCAGGGCGACGACGTGGTGGCCTCCATGGTCGTCTTCGAGGACGGCCTGGCCCGCAAGAGCGAGTACCGCCGCTTCCAGATCAAGGGTCGTGTCGGAGACACGCAAATCTGGCACGGCGAGGGCCAGGACGACGTCCGCTCCATGCACGAGGTGATCACCCGCCGCTTCAAGCGCTACCTCGCCGAGAAGGAGCGCACGGGCGAGTGGGCCGACGGCGAGAACACCCTGACCGACACGTCGTCCGAGACCCCCGCCGACGGCACGTCCGTCCCCCTCACCACCACGTCCCCCGATGCCCTCGGCAACGGCCTCAAGGACGACGAGGGCCGCCCCAAGCGGTTCGCCTACCCGCCCCAGCTCGTGGTCGTCGACGGCGGGCAGCCGCAGGTCGCGGCCGCCCAGCGGGCCCTGGACGAGCTCGGCATCGACGACGTCGCCGTGTGCGGCCTCGCCAAGCGCCTGGAGGAGGTCTGGCTGCCCGGCGACGACGACCCGGTCGTCCTGCCCCGCACCAGCGAAGGCCTCTACCTGCTGCAGCGCGTCCGCGACGAGGCGCACCGCTTCGCGATCACCTATCAGCGCACGAAGCGGGGCAAGCGTTTCCGGGCGAGTCCGCTGGACGAGGTGCCGGGGCTCGGGGACACGCGCAAGCAGGCGCTGCTGAAGCATTTCGGTTCGCTCAAGAAACTTCGATCCGCCACCATCGACCAGATCTGCGAGGTGCCCGGCATAGGCCGCAAGACGGCCGAGACGATCGCCGCGGCCCTGGCCCGGGCGGCACCGGCCGCACCCGCCGTGAACACGGCGACTGGAGAGATCATGGAGGAGGAACCCGCCACCATGGGTTCCAACGGGGAGCCCGTGCGGACGGGCACCCCGGACGAGCGACGGGGGCAGGAGACATGAATGTGAACAGGCACGACGGGCAACAAGGCCAAGGTGGAGACGGAGCACAGGTGAGTACCGGCACGAACGGCGACACGGCCGGACCTCCCGACGCGGCCATCCCCGAACTGGTGATCATCTCCGGCATGTCCGGGGCGGGCCGCTCCACGGCGGCCAAGTGTCTGGAGGACCTCGGCTGGTTCGTCGTCGACAACCTGCCGCCCGCGCTGATCCCCACCATGGTGGAGCTCGGCGCCCGCTCCCAGGGCAACGTGGCGCGGATCGCGGTGGTCGTCGACGTCCGCGGCCGCCGCTTCTTCGACAACCTCCGCGAGTCCCTCTCCGACCTCGACACCCGGGGCGTGACCCGCCGGATCGTCTTCCTGGAGTCCTCCGACGACGCCCTGGTACGCCGCTTCGAGTCGGTGCGCCGACCGCACCCGCTCCAGGGCGACGGCCGGATCGTCGACGGCATCGCCGCCGAGCGCGAGCTGCTGCGCGAGCTGCGCGGCGACGCCGACCTGGTGATCGACACCTCCAGCCTCAACGTGCACGAGCTGCGGGCCAAGATGGACGCCCAGTTCGCCGGCGAGGAGGAGCCCGAGCTGCGGGCCACGGTGATGTCGTTCGGCTTCAAGTACGGCCTCCCGGTCGACGCCGACCTGGTCGTGGACATGCGGTTCCTGCCCAATCCGCACTGGGTCCCGGAGCTGCGCCCCTACACCGGCCTCAACGAGGAGGTGTCGGCGTACGTCTTCAACCAGCCCGGCGCGAAGGAGTTCATCGACCGCTACTCCGAACTGCTCCAGCTCATCGCGGCCGGATACCGTCGCGAGGGCAAGCGGTACGTGACGATCGCGGTCGGCTGCACCGGCGGCAAGCACCGCTCGGTCGCCACATCGGAGAAGCTCGCGGCGCGCCTTGCCTCCCAGGGCGTGGAGACGGTGGTCGTGCACCGGGACATGGGACGCGAATGACAGGACGTACTCCCCGGCTGAGCCGGCTGCGCCGCGCGATGCCCGAGTCGCGCGCCGGCCGGCCCGCCGAGGCCCGCGGTGCCAGGCCGCGCCGTCGGGGCGCCCAGCCCAAGGTCGTCGCCCTCGGCGGCGGCATGGGCCTGTCCGCCTCGCTCGCCGCGCTGCGCCGGATCACCGGCGACCTCACCGCCGTCGTCACCGTGGCCGACGACGGCGGCTCCAGCGGTCGCCTGCGCGACGAGCTCGGCGTGCTGCCGCCCGGCGACCTGCGCAAGGCGCTGGCCGCGCTGTGCGGCGACGACGACTGGGGCCAGACCTGGGCCCGGGTCATCCAGCACCGCTTCCACTCCCAGGGCGATCTGCACGACCACGCGGTCGGCAATCTGCTGATCGTCGCCCTGTGGGAGCAGCTCGGCGACCACGTCCAGGCCCTCGACCTGGTCGGGAAGCTGCTCGGCGCGCACGGGCGGGTGCTGCCCATGTCGGCGGTGCCGCTGGAGCTCCAGGCCCTGGTCAAGGGCCACGACCCGGACCGGCCCGAGGACGTCGACACTGTCCGCGGCCAGGCGAACGTCGCCCTCACCCCCGGTGAGGTGCAGTCGGTGCACGTCGTGCCGCACGACCCGCCGGCCGTCCCGGAGGCTGTCGCCGCCGTCCGGGACGCCGACTGGGTGGTGCTCGGCCCCGGATCCTGGTTCTCCTCGGTCATCCCGCACCTGCTCGTGCCGGAACTCCTGGACGCGCTCACCGAGACGAAGGCGCGCCGGGTACTCTCCCTGAACCTCGCGCCGCAACCGGGAGAAACCGACGGCTTCTCCCCGCAGCGTCATTTGGAGGTTTTGGGACGACACGCCCCTAAACTCGCCCTGGACGTGGTGCTGGCCGACGAGGCCGCCGTGCCCGATCGCGAAGTGCTCACCGAGGCCGCCAAGCGGCTCGGCGCCGCGGTCGAGCTGGCCCCGGTGGCCCGGACGGACGGGACGCCCCGGCACGACCCGGAGCTCCTCGCCGCCGCGTACGACCGTATTTTTCGGATGCATGGAAGGATCGGCCCATGGCGATGACGCCAGCGGTGAAGGACGAGATCTCCCGGCTCCCCGTCACCCGGACCTGCTGCAGAAAGGCGGAGGTCTCCGCCATCCTGCGGTTCGCCGGCGGCCTTCACCTGGTCAGCGGGCGCATCGTGATCGAGGCGGAGCTGGACACCGCGATGGCGGCGCGCCGCCTGAAGCGGGACATCCTGGAGATCTTCGGCCACAGCTCCGAGCTGATCGTGATGGCGCCGGGCGGGCTGCGGCGCGGTTCGCGCTACGTCGTCCGGGTGGTCGCGGGCGGTGACCAGCTGGCCCGGCAGACGGGTCTGGTCGACGGACGGGGCCGCCCGATCCGCGGCCTGCCCCCGCAGGTGGTCTCGGGGGCCACCTGCGACGCCGAGGCCGCCTGGCGCGGTGCGTTCCTGGCGCACGGCTCGCTGACCGAGCCCGGCCGCTCCTCCTCCCTGGAGGTGACCTGCCCGGGCCCCGAAGCCGCGCTGGCCCTGGTCGGCGCCGCCCGCCGGCTGTCGATCGCCGCCAAGGCCCGCGAGGTGCGCGGCGTGGACCGTGTGGTCGTCCGGGACGGCGACGCCATCGGCGCCCTGCTCACCCGCCTCGGCGCGCACGAGTCCGTGCTCGCCTGGGAGGAGCGCCGGATGCGCCGCGAGGTCCGCGCCACGGCGAACCGGCTCGCCAACTTCGACGACGCCAACCTCCGCCGCTCCGCGCGCGCCGCCGTCGCCGCCGGTGCCCGGGTCCAGCGTGCCCTGGAGATCCTCGGCGAGGAGGTCCCCGAGCACCTCGCGGCCGCCGGCCGACTGCGCATGGAGCACAAGCAGGCATCCCTGGAGGAACTGGGCGCGCTCGCCGACCCCCCGCTGACCAAGGACGCCGTCGCCGGCCGTATCCGCCGTCTGCTGGCCATGGCCGACAAGCGGGCCCAGGACCTCGGCATCCCGGGCACGGAGGCCAACCTCTCCGAGGAGCTGGCGGACAACCTCGCGGGGTGACCCAGCGCGATGTGAAACATCGTCAACAAGCCGGTGCCGATGCCCACTTGGGGCATCGGCACCGGTATTTGTCGGCCTTTGCCGCACTCTTGACGGAACCGTGAAGTGGCATGAGCCTGGCAGTCATTCGTCGCTGTGACGAACCACTGCTAGGGGGGTTCATGAGACCCAGAGCGAGATCGATCCTCGCTGCCGGTGCGCTCCTGATAGGCGGAGCGAGCATCGCACCCATCGCCCAGGCACAGCCGGGAAGTTCACAAGACACCGACCCGAGCGAAGTCAAGGTCTTCCACGCCGAAGTCACCCGGAAGCAGATACCCCTGCTGCTGGCGGCCGGCCAGGACGGCCATGAACTCAGTGAGCAGGCGCCCGCGAAGGGCACGGCCACCGTCGAGGTCTATCTCACCGACGACCAGGCCGGGAAGCTGGAGAAACAGGGCGTCGAGCTCACCGAGCACGAGCTGTCCGCCAAGGCCGAGGCGCGTACCGAGAAGGCCTCCGAGGGGGTGTACCGCCCGTACGGCGGAAGCGGGGGCCTCAAGGAGGAGATCGTCCGGACCGGGCAGAAGAACCCCGGCCTCACCAAGGTCGTCTCCATCGGCAAGACGATCAACGGCCAGGACATCCTGGCACTCAAGCTCACCAAGAACGCGAAGAAGACGAAGGACGGCTCCAAGCCCTCCGTCCTCTACCTCTCCAACCAGCACGCGCGCGAGTGGATCACGCCGGAGATGACCCGGCGTCTGATGCACCACTACCTGGACAACTACAAGACGGACAAGCGGGTCAGGAAGATCGTCGACTCGACCGAGCTGTGGTTCGTCATCTCGGCCAACCCCGACGGCTACGACTACACCCACCAGGACTCCAGCACCCGCCTGTGGCGCAAGAACCTGCGGGACATCAACGGCGACGGCGCCATCAGCACCGGCGACGGCGTCGACCTCAACCGCAACTTCGCCTACAAGTGGGGCTACGACGACGAGGGTTCGTCCCCGAACCCCACCAGCGAGACCTACCGCGGCGCGTCCCCGGCCTCCGAGCCCGAGACCCGGGCCCTGGACGCCTTCCAGCGCCGTATCGGCTTCGACTACGGCATCAACTACCACTCCGCGGCCGAGCTCATCCTCTACGGCGTCGGCTGGCAGGTGGCCACCGACAGCCCGGACGACGTCCTCTACAAGGCGCTCGCCGGCACGCCGGACAACCCCGCGGTCCCCGGCTACCACCCGCAGGTCTCCTCGGAGCTGTACACCACCAACGGCGAGACCGACGGCCACGCCTCGAACATCAACGGCACGGCGATGTTCACGCCCGAGATGTCGACGTGTCAGACCGCGTCGGGCATCGACCCGAACGACCAGTGGAACGCGGCCGACTGCCAGTCGGTGTTCAACTTCCCGGACGACGAGAAGCTCATCCAGCAGGAGTTCGCCAAGAACATCCCGTTCGCGCTCTCCGTGGCCGAGTCCGCCGCCCATCCCGACCAGCCGTCCTCCGCGGTCGGTCTGAAGGCCGCCGACTTCACCCCGGCGCCGTTCACCACGTCGTACTCCCGCGGCGCCGACCAGGAGGTCTCCGTCGTCGTACGCAAGTCCGTGCGCGACAAGGAGCTCAAGTACCGCGTCAACGGCGGCCGCACGCAGGACACGCGGCTCAAGCGGTGGAAGGGCGGCGAGACGTACGGCGGTGAGGACAACCTCCACTTCGACGAGTACCGCGCCGAGGTGGCCGACGGCGACCCGGGCGACAAGGTCGAGGTGTGGTTCACCGGCAAGACCAAGAGGGGAAAGAAGGTCTCCAGCGAGCGCTTCACCTACACCGTGGCCGAACGGCCGCGCGGCGACGTCCTCGTACTCGCCGAGGAAGGCGGCGCCGCCACGCACGCCCAGAAGTACGTCGACGCGCTCAAGGCCAACGGCCACCGGGCGGTCGTCTGGGACGTCGCGGCACAGGGCGCACCCGACGCGCTCGGCGTGCTCAGCCACTTCGACACCGTCGTCCACTACACCGGCGCGAACGTCCCCGGCAACGCCACCCAGCTCGAGCTGCGCGCCTACCTCAACGAGGGCGGCAAGCTGCTGGAGGCGGGCGAGCAGGCCGGCGGCTTCGTCGACCTCGGCGGCGGCACCCTGTCGAACGACTTCAGCCAGTACTACCTGGGCGCCTACTCCCGTACGGCACTCCCCGGGGCCACCGGCTTCAACGGCTCCGGCAGGCTCGGCGGCTTCACCGGAGCGCTCGGCGACGCCACCGGCAACCCGCTGGACAAGGCCGGCAGTTACAGCGTCACCTCGGACGAGCTGCCCGCCGACGAGTACCCGCAGTTCGCCAGCGCGGGAGCGGGCCGGTTCGCCGGCACCGTCAATCCGTACGGGCCGTACGCGGGTTCCTACATGGCGGCCGCCGTCCACACCGACGACGCCTACAAGCGGCTCACCAGGACCGTCGACCTCACCGCAGTGAGCGCGGCGGACAAGCCCACGCTGCGCACCCAGCTCATGTGGGACGTCGAGCCCGGCTACGACAACGTCCTGGTCGAGGCGCACACCACCGGCGCCGAGGACTGGACGACGCTCCCCGACACGGGCGGCGCCACCAGCAGCGCCGTGCCGGCGGACTGCGAGGCCGGGTTCTACGTGGACGAGCACCCGTGGCTGGCCCACTACCTGACCGTGTCCGGCGGCGGCTGCACCGCGAGCGGCAGCAGTGGCGCGTGGCACGCGTTCACCGGCGCCTCCGGGGGCTGGAAGCAGGTCGAGTTCGACCTGAGCGCGTACGCCGGCAAGTCGGTCGAGCTCTCGATCGGCTACGTCAGCGACCCGGCCTTCGGCGGCCGCGGCGTCCTCGCCGACGACGCCTCCCTGGTCGTCGGCGGCACGGCCACCGAGACCGAGGGCTTCGAGACCTCGCTCGGCGCCTGGAGCGTGACCGGACCGCCCGCGGGCAGCCCGGCCGTACTCAAGGACTGGGCGCGCACCGGGACGCTGTTCCAGACGTATGGAGCGGTCACCACGGACGACACCGTGCTGCTGGGCTTCGGCCTGGAGCACATCACCGCGGCGGCCGACCGAAAGGCGCTCATCGGAAAGGCTCTGGACTCACTTGACGACTGACACGCCGAGGTCAACCGGGCACCACGCGAGGTGACCGAAACGAGTGATCCGGCTTCCTGGCGGGGCGGTCCGTACCCCTACTGGCGGGTACGGGCCGCCGTGCCGTGTATGAGGCGTCTGGATGTCACCACGGCGCCGTCAGGGAGGTAGGGTCGTAGGCGGTCGGGGACATCCCAAACAGAGCTCGCCGGCACCGCATGGCCGGCGTACCAACGAGGAGATCGGTTCGTGACGATCCGCGTAGGCATCAACGGCTTCGGCCGCATCGGTCGTAACTACTTCCGCGCGCTGCTGGAGCAGGGTGCAGACATCGAGATCGTGGCTGTCAACGACCTGGGTGACACCGCGACCACCGCTCACCTGCTGAAGTACGACACCATCCTGGGCCGCCTCAAGCAGGAGGTCTCCCACACCGCCGACACCATCACCGTCGGCGACAAGACCATCAAGGTCCTCTCCGAGCGCAACCCCGCCGACATCCCGTGGGGCGAGCTGGGCGTCGACATCGTCATCGAGTCGACCGGCATCTTCACCAAGAAGGACGACGCCGCCAAGCACCTCGCCGGTGGCGCCAAGAAGGTCCTCATCTCGGCTCCGGCCAAGGACGAGGACATCACCATCGTCATGGGCGTCAACCACGACAAGTACGACCCGGCGAACCACCACGTCATCTCCAACGCCTCCTGCACCACCAACTGTGTGGCGCCGATGGCGAAGGTCCTCGACGAGAACTTCGGCATCGTCAAGGGTCTGATGACCACGGTGCACGCGTACACCAACGACCAGCGCATCCTGGACTTCCCGCACAAGGACCTGCGCCGCGCCCGCGCCGCCGCCGAGAACATCATCCCGACCACCACGGGCGCCGCGAAGGCCACCGCGCTGGTCCTGCCGCAGCTCAAGGGCAAGCTGGACGGCATCGCCATGCGCGTCCCGGTCCCCACCGGCTCGGTCACCGACCTCGTCCTGGAGCTCGGCCGCGAGGTCACCAAGGAAGAGATCAACGCCGTCTTCCAGAAGGCCGCCGAGGGTGAGCTCAAGGGCATCCTCGAGTACACCGAGGACCCGATCGTCTCCTCCGACATCGTCAACGCCCCGGCGTCCTGCACCTTCGACTCCTCCCTGACCATGGTCCAGGAGGGCAAGAACGTGAAGGTCATCGGCTGGTACGACAACGAGTGGGGCTACTCCAACCGCCTCGTCGACCTCACGGTCTTCGTCGGCAACCAGCTCTGATATCCAGAGCAGGCACCTTGATGTGAGTCAGGGCTCGGGCGGCGCAGGGACGCGTCGCCCGAGCCCTGACTCGCGTGCAGATCCAACGTGTTGGATCACGAGCGTTTCCGAGCGATCACGAGCCCTCCGCAACAGGAGTCCCCTTCATGAAGACGATCGACGAACTTCTCTCCGAAGGCGTCGCCGGCAAGCGGGTCTTCGTCCGCGCCGACCTGAACGTGCCGCTGGACGGCACCACCATCACCGACGACGGCCGTATCCGCGCCGTGCTGCCCACCGTCAAGGCGCTGGCCGAGGCGGGCGCCCGTGTGGTCGTCGCCTCGCACCTGGGCCGCCCCAAGGGCGCCCCGGACCCCGCCTTCTCCCTGGCGCCCGCTGCCGCGCGCCTCGGTGAACTCCTCGGCGCCGACGTGGCCTTCGCGACGGACACGGTCGGCGAGTCCGCTCAGGCCACGGTCGCCGGCCTCACCGACGGCCAGGTCGCGGTCGTCGAGAACCTCCGCTTCAACGCCGGCGAGACCAGCAAGGACGACGCCGAGCGCGGCGCCTTCGCCGACCGGCTCGCCGCCCTCGCCGACGTGTACGTCGGTGACGGCTTCGGCGCGGTGCACCGTAAGCACGCGTCCGTGTACGACCTCCCGGCGCGCCTGCCGCACTACGCCGGCTACCTCATCGCGAACGAGGTCGGCGTCCTGAAGAAGCTCACCGAGGACGTCAAGCGCCCGTACGTCGTCGCGCTCGGCGGCGCCAAGGTGTCCGACAAGCTCGCCGTCATCGACCAGCTCCTCGGCAAGGCCGACCGCCTCCTCATCGGCGGCGGCATGGCCTACACCTTCCTCAAGGCCAAGGGCTACGAGGTCGGCATCTCCCTCCTCCAGGAGGACCAGATCCCGGCCGTCACCGAGTACATCGAGCGCGCGGAGAAGAGCGGCGTCGAGCTGGTCCTCCCCGTCGACGTCCTCGTCTCGACCGAGTTCCCGGACCTGAAGACCAAGGCCCCGGCCGACTACGAGAACGTCGACGCGGACAAGATCCCCGCGGACAAGGAAGGCCTGGACATCGGTCCCAAGTCCCGCGAGCTGTTCGCCTCCAAGATCACCGACGCCGAAACCGTCTTCTGGAACGGCCCCATGGGCGTCTTCGAGCACCCCGACTACGCCGGAGGCACGACCGCTCTCGCGCAGGCCCTGCTCGACAGCAAGGGCTTCACCGTGGTCGGCGGTGGCGATTCCGCCGCCGCCGTCCGCACCCTGGGCTTCGACGAGTCGAAGTTCGGCCACATCTCGACCGGTGGCGGCGCCTCCCTCGAATACCTCGAGGGCAAGACGCTCCCCGGCCTCGCCGCACTGGAGGACTGACCCTTTATGGCTGCTTCTAATTTTTCTGGGCGCACGCCGCTGATGGCGGGCAACTGGAAGATGAACCTCAACCACCTCGAGGCCATCGCCCACGTCCAGAAGCTCGCCTTCGCCCTGGCCGACAAGGACTACGAGGCCGTCGAGGTCGCCGTCCTGCCGCCCTTCACCGACCTGCGCTCCGTGCAGACCCTGGTCGACGGCGACAAGCTGAAGATCAAGTACGGCGCCCAGGACATCTCGGCGCAGGACTCCGGCGCCTACACGGGCGAGATCTCCGGCCCGATGCTGGCCAAGCTGAAGTGCACGTACGTGGCGATCGGCCACTCCGAGCGCCGCCAGTACCACGCCGAGACCGACGAGATCGTCAACGCCAAGGTCAAGGCCGCGTACAAGCACGGCCTGACCCCGATCATGTGCGTCGGCGAGGAACTGGACGTCCGTGAGGCCGGCAACGCCGTCCCGCACACCCTCGCCCAGGTCGAGGGCGGTCTGAAGGACCTCCCGGCCGAGCAGGCCGAGACCATCGTGATCGCCTACGAGCCCGTCTGGGCCATCGGCACCGGCAAGGTCTGCGGCGCCGAGGACGCCCAGGAGGTCTGCGCCGCCATCCGCGGCAAGATCGCCGAGCTGTACTCGCAGGACGTGGCCGACAAGGTCCGCATCCAGTACGGCGGCTCCGTGAAGTCCGGCAACGTCGCCGAGATCATGGCGCAGGCCGACATCGACGGCGCCCTGGTCGGCGGCGCCTCGCTCGACGCCGACGAGTTCGTCAAGATCGTGCGCTTCCGCGACCAGTGAGTATGCGGTAACGGCGATCCGTCGTACCCTTGCGGGGCATAGTGGCTAGCCACTATGCCCCGTCGTCCATCAGAATCCGAGGAAGTTGGTCCAGCCGTGGTTATGGGGTTCTCGATCGCCCTGATCGTCTTCAGCCTGCTGCTGATGCTGCTGGTGCTGATGCACAAGGGGAAGGGCGGCGGCCTCTCCGACATGTTCGGTGGCGGCATGCAGTCGTCCGTCGGCGGCTCCTCGGTCGCCGAGCGCAACCTCGACCGGATCACCGTGGTGGTCGGTCTGCTGTGGTTCGCGTGCATTGTCGTACTCGGGATCCTGATGAAGGTCACCAACTGACCCGCACGCACAATCCACACGTAAGGCCCCATGTTCGGTACGCGCCGCTGAGCGCGGCCTATCATGGGGCTTGCGTCTTGGTGTGAGGGCTATGTAACTCCAATCACTGGACGCGCGTTGGGCCTTACGTAGACTGAGGCGCTCGCAGCGAAGCGAAACGCCGACTCGCTTTGTGGCACCATCACGCAGGGAGTTACGACCGTGGCAAGTGGCAACGCGATCCGAGGAAGCCGGGTCGGGGCGGGGCCGATGGGCGAGGCCGAGCGGGGCGAGTCCGCGCCCCGGCTGCGCATCTCCTTCTGGTGCTCCAACGGGCACGAGACGCAGCCCAGCTTCGCCAGCGACGCGCAGGTTCCCGAAACCTGGGACTGCCCGCGCTGCGGCTTTCCCGCCGGACAGGACCGGGACAACCCGCCGGACCCGCCGCGCACCGAGCCCTACAAGACGCATCTGGCGTATGTACGGGAGCGGCGCAGCGACGCGGACGGCGAGGCGATCCTCGCCGAGGCGCTCGCCAAACTGCGGGGCGAGATCTAGGAGTTGAGGCCGGCCGGGTACCAGTGGGTGCCTGGCCGGACCTGTTCGTACCACCGGCGGACTCCCGCTCCGGGCCGATCGCTCCGGGCCGATTGTCAGTGGCGCCCTCTACGGTTTGTGTATCGATCTTCCGCATCGATGAGACCGAGGGGGAGCTGTGACGACGGCCGGGACGGCGGCAGTGTGTGCGCCCGCGTGGCGCGGCGAGGAGCGGCGGGGCGGGCCGGTCGTCCTGGTGACCGGGCGGCTGGACGCCGGGCCGGCGGGGTATGCGGCGGCGGGCGCCGCGTTCACCGTCGGCGGCCTGGCCGGGGGAGTGGTGAACGGCAGGATCGTGCGCCGGCTGGGCGAGATCCGGGCCGTGCTGCTCGCCGGCGCGGCGCAGACCGCGGCACTCGTCGTCATGGGCACCGTGCGCAGCCTGGCCGTGCTGGTGGCCGCCCTGGTCGTCTTCGGGCTCATGGGCATGGTGTGGAACGTCAACACGACGACGCTCATGCAGCAGCGCAGCCCCGTCGAGCTGCTGGGCCGGGTGGCCTCGGCCTTCCGGACCCTGGCCTTCGCCGGGGTGCCGCTCGGCGCCCTGCTGGGCGGTGCCGTCGCCACCGCCTGGGGCCTGAACACCCCGCCCCTGCTCACGGCCGCCTTCTTCGTGCTCGCCCTCACCGCGCTGATACCCGTGGGCAAGCCGGACGTACCTGTTGTTGCGCGGGGCGACGACGCGACGACCATTCATGCCCGGCGCTGATCAATTAGGTTGGACCCGCTGGGACAGGCACGAAAGAAGGCTGAAGTCGGACATGAACGCAGACGGCCGTACCAGGCTCAACCAGATGCCCGAGTGGACCGCGCTGGCCAAGCACCGCGAGGAGCTCGGCGAGGCGCGGCTGCGGGAGCTGTTCGCCGCCGACCCGGGCCGCGGATCGGAGTACACCCTGCAGGTCGGCGACCTGCACATCGACTACTCCAAGCACCTGGTCACCGACGAAACACTGCGGCTGCTGCGCGAGCTGGCCGCCGCGACGGACGTGTTCGGGCTGCGGGACGCCATGTTCCGCGGCGAGAAGATCAACACCACCGAGGACCGCGCCGTGCTGCACACCGCGCTGCGCGCACCGCGTGAGGCGGTGGTCGAGGTCGACGGGGAGAACGTCGTCCCGGGTGTGCACGCCGTCCTCGACAAGATGGCCGACTTCGCCGAGCGGGTCCGCTCCGGCGCCTGGACCGGCCACACCGGCAAGCGGATCAAGAACGTCGTCAACGTCGGCATCGGCGGCTCCGACCTCGGCCCGGCGATGGCCTACGAGGTGCTGCGCAGCTTCACCGACCGCGACCTCACCGTCCGCTTCGTGTCGAACGTCGACGGCGCCGACCTGCACGAGGCCACGCGTGACCTGGACGCGGCCGAGACGCTGTTCATCATCGCGTCCAAGACGTTCACCACGATCGAGACGATCACCAACGCCACGTCCGCGCGAAACTGGCTGCTGGGCGAGCTGGAGGCGGGGCCGGAGGCCGTCGCCAAGCACTTCGTCGCGCTGTCGACGAATGGCGAGAAGGTCGCCGACTTCGGTATCGACACGGCGAACATGTTCGAGTTCTGGGACTGGGTCGGCGGGCGCTACTCCTACGACTCGGCGATCGGCCTGTCGCTGATGATCGCCATCGGGCCGGACCGCTTCCGGGAGATGCTCGACGGTTTCCGGATCGTCGACGAGCACTTCCGCACCGCGCCCGCCGAGGCCAACGGGCCGCTGCTACTGGGCCTGTTGGGCATCTGGTACGGCAACTTCCACGACGCCCAGTCGCACGCGGTGCTGCCATACAGCCACTACCTGTCGAAGTTCACGGCGTATCTGCAGCAGCTCGACATGGAGTCCAACGGCAAGTACGTCGACCGGGAAGGGCGGGAGGTCGACTGGCAGACCGGGCCGGTGGTGTGGGGCACGCCGGGCACCAACGGGCAGCACGCCTACTACCAGTTGATCCACCAGGGCACCAAGCTGATCCCGGCGGACTTCATCGGCTTCGCCGAGCCGGTCGCCGAGATGAGCAACGAACTCAAGGCGCAGCACGACCTGTTGATGGCGAACTTCTTCGCGCAGACGCAGGCGCTGGCCTTCGGCAAGACGCCTGAGGAGGTGCGCGCGGAGGGGGTGCCGGAGGAACTGGTGACCCACAAGACGTTCAAGGGCGACCACCCGACGACCACGATCCTCGCGCGCGAGCTGACTCCGTCGGTGCTGGGGCAGTTGATCGCGCTGTACGAGCACAAGGTGTTCGTGCAGGGCGCGGTGTGGAACATCGACTCCTTCGACCAGTGGGGCGTCGAGCTCGGCAAGGTCCTCGCCAAGCGCGTCGAGCCCGCGCTGACCGAGGGCGCGGACGTGCCGGGGCTGGACGCGTCGACGCGGGCACTCGTCGCCAAGTACCGGGAGCTGCGCGGCCGGCAGTGACGCCGCTCAGGCGACCGCGCTCAACGTGTCCGCCAGGCGTCGCCGTGCCGCACGGGACGCCGGGACCGCGGCGAGCGCGGCCGCTCCCGTGACCGCCGCCGCGCCGAGCAGCAGCACCAGCGCGGCGGACGGACCCTGTGCGATCCCGGCGCCGATGCCGCTCGAACTGCCCTGGTGGTCGATCAGCCAGTGCGCGAGGGGGGTGCCCAGGGCCGTGCCGAGGACGACGGCGGCCAGGGCGGTGCAGGCGGTGGAGGTGACGGTGATCGCGGTGATCTGGCGTGGGGACAGGCCGATGGCCTTCAGGGCCAGCAGATCGCGCTCGCCCTCGCGGACCGTGCCGCCGATCGCGGTCAGCAGTTCGATGAGCCCGATGAGGGCCAGGACGGCGATCAGACCGACGACGACTCCGCGCAGGGGTGAGAGGCCGTCGGCGGGGTTCGGTACGGGGTGTACGTCCAGCCTTCCGTGCCCCGCCTCGGTCAGGCGGTCGGCGACCTCGGCGTGGTCCGCGCCGGGGCGCAGCCGCAGTTCGTAGAGGGTGGGGCCGAGGCCGGGGTCGTTCTCGCGGAGGGTGTCGAGGGAGGTGGAGATGACGCGGCCGGCGTTCTCCGGCTCGATGCTGCGGCCCACGATGTGCAGGATCTGCGGCTGGTCGCCGACGGTCATCCGCACCCAGTCGCCGACCTTCACATCCAGCAGGTCCAGCAGCCCCTGCCCGGCCACCGCCTCGTCGCGGGCCTGCGCGACGCGGCCCTCGGCCAGGGCGTATGGGTAGGGGTCCGCACGGGTGCCGAGCCCGCGCAGGGCGATCGTGGCCGTCTGGCCCGGGACCAGCGCGGCCACCTCGACGCCCGGGTAGGCGGCGGCGACCTGCGGGTCGCGTTCCAGCAGCGCGCGGGCGTCCCGGTCGGCCAGGCCGGAGGCATGCACCGTGAGGGTCGTGGGCAGGCCGACCTGCTCGGGTCCGCTGTCGAAGCGCTCGATGGTGGTCCACGCGCTCATCGCCACCACGATCAGCAGCAGCGGCAGCGCGAGCCGTGCGACGGTGGCCAGCGACCGCAGGCGACGGGTGAACGCCCGGTGCCAGCCCAGCACCAGCGCGGGCGGCAGCCGTAGTCCGAGCGCCCGGCGCGCCACCCCCGACAGTCGCCCGCCGAGCGGAGCCGCGCGCCGCGGCACCGGCACCGGTGGTACCCGCCCCGCCCGCCACGCCGCGAGCCCGGTGGTCGCGCCGATGAACAGCACCGCCCCCACCGGCACCGTGAACAGCGCCACGGTGTGGCCGGGCAGTCCCTGCCACACCCCGACCGCGTCCCCGAGCCGCCCCGGGATGCGGTTGCCCAGGCCCTGGATGACGGCAGCGGCGGCCACGGCGCCCAGCAGGGCGTAGGCGAGGTGCTGGAGCAGGAAGACGCGGACCACCTGGCCGGGTGTGAAGCCGATCGCCTTCAGCACCGAGATGTCCCGCAGATGGCCGCGGATCCGGGTGCCGATCGCCCCGTGCACGGCGAGCCCGGCGGCGACCAGCGCGCCCAGCCCGAACAGCCCCAGCACCTGCCCGAGCAGCCGGTTGTCGCCCTGCGCCTCGGCGCGGGCCTGCTTCCAGGTGGAGACCTCGCTGACCGCGCCGGCGCCCAGCGCGGTCACGGCGCGCTGCACGGCGTAGTCGGTGTCGTCGGGGTTCGTCAGGCGCAGCCCGATCACCTGGCCGCCCGGGTTGCGCACGGCGGACGGCGGCGCCCAGACCAGGCCCGGCTGCTCGCCCGCCCGGTAGCGCGGCTCGGCGCTGTCGGCGATGCCGAGGACGGTCAGGGTCCGGCCGGTCCCGGGCAGGGTGAGGGTGTCGCCGGGCGTGGCCAGCAGGGCCCGGGCCAGGCGGGTCTCCAGGACCACGCCGTCGGGGTCGGCGGGGTCCAGCCAGTGCCCGGAGGTCACGAGCGGGCGGCCGACCGAGGGGCGCTCGGGCGTGCCGCGCAGTTCGACGGAGGCGCGGGTGCCCTGGGACGCCAGGGTGGTGGACGCGGTGGGGTAGGGACCTGCGACGGACTCGACGTCGCCGATGCCGCTCAGCTTCCCGGTGTCCGCCGAGGCGCCGGTGTGCAGCCAGACGTGCGCTCCGTGCGCCTGGGTGAAGACGCGCTGCCAGGGGTTGGTGGCGTAGCCGAAGAGCGCCGTGGCCAGCAGCAGCGAGACGACGATCCCGGCCGTGGCCAGCACGAGGAACAGCGCCTCGCCGCGGTGTGTGCGCAGATCGGAGTGCGCCCAGCGCAGGGTGGCTCGCATCGGCCTCAGCCCCTGGGCCCGGACGCGGGGCGGCGGTCGTACACCGGCATGTCAGTCCTTGAGCTCCAGCACACCCGAGGCCCCGGACCGGCGCGGCGGTGGGCCGCCGTCCAGTTCGGCGTCGTCGGCGATTCGGCCGTCGAAGAAGCTGATCACCCGGTCCGCGGCGCTCGCGAGCCGGGCGTCATGGGTGACCAGCACGATCGTCTGGCCGCGCTGGTGGAAACGGGACAGCAGCCGCATCACCTCGCGGGTGCCCTTGCTGTCCAGGCTGCCGGCGGGTTCGTCGGCCAGCAGCAGGGGCGGCCGGTTCACCAGCGCCCGGGCCAGCGCGACCCGCTGCTGCTCGCCGCCGGACAGTTCGCCCGGCATGCTCCGCTCCTTGCCCGCGAGACCCAGCTCGGCCAGCAGCTCCGACCGCTCGGCGCGGGCTCGCTTCGGCGGGGCGCCGGCCAGCAGGGCGGGCAGCTCGACGTTGTCGGCGACGGACAGGTTGGAGACCAGGTTGAAGAACTGGAAGACGATCCCGATGCGCTTTCTGCGCTCCACCGACCAGCGGGCCTCGCTCCAGCGGTCCGCGCACTCGCCGTCCAGCCAGATGCTTCCGCCGTCCGGGCGCTGCAGCCCGCCCAGCAGATGCAGCAGGGTCGACTTGCCGGCACCGGACGGGCCGGTGACGGCCACGAACTCGCCGCGCCGGACGGAGAGATCCACACCGCGCACGGCATGCGCCGGGGCGCCCTCGCCGTAATGCGTCTTGACCAGGCCCTCGGCACGCAGCACAGGGCTCTCGGCACGCGGCACAGGGCTCTCGGTACGCGGCACAGGAGTGGAATCGTCGCTCACTCCAGCTCCTCCAGCTCTTCCTGGCACCGCTCCAGCCAGTCGAGGTCGGCCTGAAGGTGCAGCATCGCGCCCTCGATCAGCAGGTGCGCGATGCGGTTGTCCCGGTCTTCGGCGGCGGCCAGCTTCGACAGTTGACGCATGGTGTTCAGGTACTGGCGCCGTTGCTTGTTGATGAGGGCGATCTGGTCGGCGAGGCCGGTCTGCGGGGCGAGGGCCAGTTTCATGAAGAACTCGTCCCGTACCCGAGGCTCGTCCTCGGTCTCCTCGAACCAGACGCGCAGCGCCTCACGCCCGGCTTCGGTGAGGTGGTAGACCTTCTTGTTGGGCCGGCTTGACTGCTCGACGTCCTCGCCCTCTATCAGCCCCGATTTCTCGAGACGGCCGAGGGTCACATAGATCTGGCCGACGTTCGGCTGAGGGTACGCGGAGCCCAGCAGTTGCTCAAGGTCCTGCTTCAGCTCGTAGCCGTGCGCCGGGCCGCGCGCCAGCAGGGCCAGGAGGGACAGCCGCACTCGTGCTCTCCTCCCGCATCCCGAGTAATGTGCCGCAGGCCCTAGTATCGCTCATACCTAACAGGTATACATGGCCTCTGACTCCGGGCAAGGGTGCCCGGTGCCAGGTGTACAGGGAGGAACCTATGCGGTGGATCCACGCCGCCGGTAGGGGCCTTCTCGTCCTCGTCGTGATCCTGACCGGCTATGTCGCCGCCGGTGCCCGTGCCGACGAGGGTCCGGCGGACGGCAGGGGGCCCTTGACCCTCGCCACCGCCGGGGACCTCACGGGCTATCTCGGCTCCGTCCTGGAGGGTTGGAACCGCACCCATCCCGACGAGCGGGTCACCCTCGTCGAGCTGCCCGACTCCGCCGACGAGACCCACGCGCAGATGACCACCGACCTGCGCGGCGGCGACCGCAGCCGCTTCGACATCCTCAATATCGACGTGAGCTGGACCTCTCAGTTCGCGGCGCAGGGCTGGATCCGCCCGCTCGCGCGCGACCGCTTCCCGCTGGACACCTTCCTGCCGCCGGTCGTGGACACGGCGACCTACGACGGACGGCTGTACGCGGTCCCGTACGTCACCAACGCCGGCCTGCTGCTCTACCGCAAGGACATCCTCGCCAAGGAGGGCGTCGACCCGCCGCGCACCTGGGCCGAGCTGGAGAAACAGGCCAGGACCATCGCCCCGCGGTACGGCCTCGACGGTTATGCCGGCCAGTTCCTGCCGTACGAGGGCCTCACCGTCAACGCGGCTGAGGCCGTCTACTCGGCGGGCGGCTCGATCCTCGGCGGCGAGGGCGAGCGCGTCACCGTGAACTCCACGGCGGCCCGCGACGGCATCGGCTTCCTCGCCCGGGGTGTGCGCGAGGGCTGGATCCCGAAGCGGGCGCTGACCTACAAGGAGGAGGAGTCCAAGCAGGCCTTCCAGGACGGCCGCCTGCTCTTCCTCCGCAACTGGCCGTACGCCTATGTCGTCGCGTCGGCCGAGGGCTCGCCGGTCGCCGGCAAGATCGGCGCCGTACCGCTGCCGGGGCCGGACGGGCCCGGGACGAGTGTGCTGGGCGGCTCCAATCTGGCCGTCAGCAGCTACACCGAGCACCCCGACTCCGCCGCGCGGCTGCTCGCCTATCTGACCAGCGAGCGCGTCCAGCGCCAGGTGCTCACGCGCGGCGCGCTGCCGCCCGTACGGGCCGACCTGTACCAGGATCCGGCACTGATCCGGCGGTTCCCGTATCTGCCGACCCTGCGCGAGAGCGTGCTCACGGCCGCGCCGCGGCCCAAGAGCCCGCGGTACGACCAGGTGAGCCTGGTGGTGCAGGCGGTCGTGCACGACGCGATGACCGGGCGTGAGACGCCCGAGGCGGCGGTGCGGCGGCTGGCGCGCGAGCTCGACGCCATCGCGCGCTGAGTAGCTACCCGGACCGAGTAGTTACCTGTTAAGTAACGCCAGCGTCTCATCCTCCCGCATTCTGTCGAACTATGTCCGGATTTGCCAGGTCAACTGTTCGGTAGCTTGCGCCCAGTTCATTGACACCCTCCTGAAACGGCTACTTAACATGCATGCATGCTGAGTAAGTACCACTGGTGGCGTGACGCGGTGATCTACCAGGTCTACGTCCGCAGCTTCCTCGACAGCACCGGCGACGGCGTCGGCGATCTCGCTGGGGTCCGGGCGGGGCTGCCGTATCTGAAGAAGCTCGGGGTCGACGGGATCTGGCTGAGCCCCTTCTACCCCTCGCCGCAGCACGACCACGGCTACGACGTCGCCGACTACTGCGACGTGGACCGGCTCTTCGGCGACCTCGCCGAGTTCGACCTGCTGGTCGCGGCGGCCCGGCGGCTCGGGATCAAGGTGCTGCTCGACATCGTCCCCAACCACTGCTCCAGCGAGCACCCTTGGTTCGAGGAGGCGCTGGCCGCCGAGCCCGGCAGCGCGGCCCGCGCCCGCTTCCACTTCGCCGACGGCCGAGGCGCCGACGGCGAGGAGCCGCCCAACAACTGGCACTCCATGTTCGGCGGCCCGGCCTGGAGCCGGGTCACCGAGGCGGACGGGCGGTCCGGCCAGTGGTACCTGCACATGTTCGCGCCCGAGCAGCCCGACTGGAACTGGCGCAACCCCGAGATCGCCGCCGAGTTCGACCGCATCCTGCGCTTCTGGCTGGACCGGGGCATCGACGGCTTCCGCATCGACGTCGCCGCCGGCCTCTTCAAGCACCCTCAGCTGCCCGACTCCGACGACCCGGAGGCCGACGCCCGCACCCGCGACTCGGTCAACCCGCTCGCCTGGAACCAGCCCGAGGTGCACGAGGTGTGGCGCCGGTGGCGCTCCATATGCGAGGAGTACACCGCCCGCGACGGCCATGAGCGCCTCCTGGTCGGCGAGGTGTCCGTGCCGACCGCCCGCGAGCACGCGCGGTACGTCCGCTCCGACGAACTCCACCAGGCCTTCTTCTTCGACCTGCTCAGCGCCCCCTGGGAGGCCGACGCCTTCCGCAAGGTCATCTCCGAGGCCATGCAGGACATAGCCGGCACGGGTTCGACGGTCACCTGGGTCCTCAACAACCACGACCAGGTCCGCACCGTCACCCGCTACGGCGAACCCGCCCTCGAGGGCAGCGGCCTCGGCGCCGCCCGCGCCCGCGCCGCCGCGCTGCTGATGCTGGCGCTGCCCGGCGCCGCGTACATCTACCAGGGCGAGGAGCTGGGCCTGCCCGAGGTCGTCGACCTGCCCGACGACGTGCTCACCGACCCGATCTTCCGCCGCACCGGAAGCCGCGCCCGCATCCGTGACGGCTGCCGGGTGCCGCTGCCCTGGTCCGGACAGGCCTCCCCCTTCGGCTTCACCTCCGGCGCCGAGAGCGCCAAGCCGTGGCTGCCGCAGCCCGAGTACTTCGCCGAGTACGCCACCGACCGGGCGCTGGCCGACACCCGCTCCTTCTGGCACCTGTACCGAGACGGCCTCCAACTGCGCGCCGCCCTGCCCCAGTTGGGCGAAGGCACGCTGACCTGGCTGGACAGCGCGCCCGGCGTCCTGGCCTTCGTCCGCGGCGACGGCCTCGTCTGCGCCGTCAACTTCGGTACGGCGCCCACCCCCGCACCCGTCTCCGGCACCCCGCTGCTGTCCAGCGGCCCCTGCCCGGCCGGGGTGCTGCCCGGTTCGACCGCCGCCTGGTGGATCAACGACCGCTGAATCCCCCGATCCGACCACCGTCAACTCCCCATCCCGAAGGGACATCAACGATGATGCGACGACGCACGACCCTGCTCACAGGCTGCACCGCCCTCGTCCTGGCACTCGGCGCGACCGCCTGCGGCGGCGGACCCGTCTCCGCGGGCGGCGGCGACAAGGCGCTCAGCGGCCAGACCGTCACCGTGGCCGGCGTCTGGTCCGGCAGCGAGCAGAAGAACTTCCAGAAGGTGCTGGACGCGTTCACCGAGAAGACCGGCGCCAGGACCCAGTTCGTCTCCACCGGGGACAACGTCTCCACCGTCGTCGGCAGCAAGATCGAGGGCGGCAACGCACCCGACGTGGTGATGGTCCCGCAGGTCGGCGTCCTGAAGCAGTTCGCGGAGAGCGGCTGGCTGAAGCCGCTTTCCGGTGCGGCCCAGAAGTCCGTCGACGCCAACTTCGCGCCCGTCTGGAAGAACTACGGCAGCGTCGACGGCACCCTTTACGGCCTCTACTTCAAGGCCGCCCACAAGTCGACCGTCTGGTACAGCCCCGACGCCCTCGCCCAGGCCGGGGTCGAGCCGCCGAAGACGTACGACGCCATGCTGAAGGCCGGACGGACCGTCTCCGACTCGGGGCTGGCCGCGTTCGCCGTGGCCGGGCAGGACGGCTGGACGCTGACCGACTGGTTCGAGAACGTCTATCTCTCCCAGGCCGGGCCCGAGAAGTACGACGCGCTCGCCGCGCACAAGCTGAAGTGGACCGACGCCTCCGTCGTCGAGGCGCTCACCACTCTCGGCAAGCTGTTCAAGGACAAGCAGCTCATCGCGGGCGGCCAGAAGGGCGCCCTGAACACCGACTTCCCCGGCTCGGTGGAGAAGGTGTTCGGGCCGAAGCCCGAGGCGGGCATGGTCTACGAGGGCGACTTCGTCGCCGGCGTCGCCAAGGACCAGTTCGGCAAGAAGATCGGTGCGGACGCGAACTTCTTCCCCTTCCCGGCGGTCGGCGCCGGCAAGGCGCCCGTGGTCAGCGGCGGAGACGCGGCCGTCGTCCTGAAGGACGGCAAGAACCAGAAGGCCGGCATGGCGCTCCTCGAGTACCTGGCGACGCCGGAGGCCGCGGCGGTCTGGGCGGAGGCCGGCGGCTTCCTGTCCCCGAACAAGAACGTCGACCTCGCCTCGTACGGCGACGAAGTCACCCGCGAGACCGCCAAGTCCCTTGTCACGGCCGGTGATTCGGATTCGGTCCGCTTCGACATGTCCGACCAGGCCCCGGCCGCGTTCGGCGGCACCAAGGGCGCCGGCGAGTGGAAGCTGCTCCAGGACTTCCTGCGCGACCCGTCGGACGCGAAGGGGACCGCGGCGAGGCTCGAGGCCGCGGCGGCCAAGGCGTACCAGGGCCAGGGCTGACCCGATATGACCGCCACTCTCCTGAAAGAGGCGAGCCCGGGGGCCGCCGTGGGCGCCGGCAGGCAACGTGCCCGGCGTTCGCGGCGGCGCGCGCGGATCGTCGCCCTGCTCTTCGTGTTCCCCGCGCTGCTCCTGCTGGGCGCGCTCGTCGTCTACCCCGTCCTGTTCTCGATCGGACGGAGCTTCTTCGACGCCTCCGGCACCCGTTTCGTGGGCGGCGGGAACTACGCCGAGATGTTCCGCGACCCGGCCACCCTCAAGGCCATCCGCAACACCACGATCTGGGTCGTCGTGGCCCCGGCCCTGCTCACCGGCCTCGGCCTGATCCTGGCCGTGCTGGTGGAGAAGGTCCGCTGGGCGACAGCCTTCAAGCTGCTGCTGTTCATGCCGATGGCGGTGTCCTTCCTCGCCGCCGGCATCATCTTCCGCCTCGCCTATGACGAGGACCCCGACAAGGGCGTGCTGAACGCCGCCGTCGTCTCCGTGCACGACGCCTTCAAGGGCCCGTCGACCTACCCGACGGCCCGGGCGCGCGACGGGCAGGGACTGACGCAGGACGAGGACGGCTCGTACCGCACGAGCGCGAACGTGTCGCCGGGACACGCGCTCACGCTGGGCCTGGTCGGCGTCCTGCCCGCGGATCTGCCCGACGGCGCCGAGCCGGCGTACCGGGCGGCCGGGCAGCAGGCCGGCCCCGGCGAGCTGCGCGGGGTCGTGTACCTCGACTTCACGCCCGGCGGGGGAGGGGAGCAGGGCAAGGTCGACCGGCCGGAGAGCGGGCTGCCCGAGATGCAGGTGGAGGCGGTGCGGGCCGGGAAGACGGTCGCCACGGCGACCACGGCCGCCGACGGGTCCTTCCGCTTCGAGCACCTGGCCGACGGCCCGTACACGGTGAAGCTGCCCGCCTCGAACTTCGCCGCCCCCTACGAGGGCGTCTCCTGGCTCGGACCCACGCTCGTCACACCGGCGATCATCGGGGCGTACCTGTGGATCTGGACGGGCTTCGCGATGGTCCTGATCGGCGCGGGCCTGTCGACCCTGCCGCGGGACGCGCTGGAGGCGGCGCGGATGGACGGCGCGAACGAGTGGCAGATCTTCCGGCGGATCACCGTGCCGCTGCTGGCACCGGTCCTCACGGTCGTCTTCATCACCCTCGTCATCAATGTGATGAAGGTCTTCGACCTCGTCTACATCATCGCGCCCGGACCGGTGCAACAGGACGCGACCGTGCTCGCGACACAGATGTGGCTGGTGTCGTTCGGCGGCGGCAACAACCAGGGCCTGGGCAGTGCGCTGGGCGTGCTGCTCCTGCTGCTCGTGATCCCCGCCATGGTCTTCAACGTCCGCCGCTTCCGAAGGAGTCAGCGATGAACGCGGTCAGGCGGGGCCTGGGCAACACCCTGGTCCAGGCGTTTCTGGTGGTGATCGGACTGGTCTGGCTGACGCCGCTCGCCGGGCTGTTCCTGTCGTCGCTGCGGTCCGCCGAGGACACGGCGAACGGCGGCTGGTGGACGGTGTTCACCAGCCCCGGCCAGCTCTCCTTCGACAACTACTCGGCGCTGCTGGGCAACGCCGGGATCACCCAGGCCTTCTGGAACACCGTGCTGATCTCGGTGCCGGCGACCGGACTGGTGGTCGTCCTCGCCGCGCTCGCCGGGTACGCCTTCGCATGGCTGGACTTCCCCGGACGCGAGGCGATCTTCCTGGTCGTCGTGGCGCTGCTCGTGGTGCCCGTCCAGATCGGACTGCTCCCGGTCGCCAAACTCTTCGGCCAACTGGGCCTGTTCGGCACGATCCCCGGCGTCGTCCTCTTCCACGTGGCCTACGGCCTGCCGTTCGCGGTGTTCCTGCTGCGCAACTACTTCGCCGAGATGCCCAAGGAGATGCTGGAGGCGGCCCGCATGGACGGGGGGAGCGAATGGCGGATCTTCACGCGGCTGGTGCTTCCGGTGGGGCGGCCCGCGATCGCCTCCCTGGCCATCTTCCAGTTCCTGTGGGTGTGGAACGACATGCTGGTCGCCCTGCTGTTCGCCGACAGCGCCTCGCAGCCGCTGACGGTGGAACTCCAGTCGCAGATCCGGCAGTTCGGCAGCAACATCGACGTACTGGCACCCGGGGCGTTCGTGTCGCTGGTCGTACCCGTGGTGGTGTTCTTCGCGTTCCAGCGGCACTTCGTGCAGGGCGTGATGGCCGGGTCGGTGAAGTAGCTCAGGTGAACCAGCGCCGCGATTCGGGCCCCTGCTTCTCCGAGAAGCGGGGGCCCGAAGGGCGTTCAGGCGGACGCCGGCGGATACAGCGACCGCGGCAACTGCGACGCCGCCGCCGCGTCCAGGAGCCACAGGGTTCTGGAGCGGCCGTACGCCCCCGCCGCCGGGGCCTGGATCTCGCCCGCGCCGGACAGGGCGATCGCCGCGGCCTGGGCCTTGTCCTCGCCCGCCGCCAGCAGCCACACCTCACGCGCCGCCCGGATCGCGGGCAGTGTGAGGGTGACGCGGGTCGGGGGCGGCTTCGGGGCGCCGTGCACTCCGACGACCGTGCGCTGGGTCTCCCGTACCGCGGGGTGCTCCGGGAACAGGGAGGCGACGTGGGTGTCGGGGCCCACGCCCAGCATCAGGACGTCGAAGGTGGGGACCGCGCCGTGGTTCTCGGGGCCGGCCGCCCTCGCCAGCTCCTCCGCGTACGCGGCGGCGGCCGCCTCCACGTCCGCGCCGAACGGGCCGTCCGATGCGGGCATGGCGTGCACCCGCTTCGGATCCAGCGGCACCGAGTCCAGCAGGGCCTCGCGGGCCTGCGTCACATTGCGGTCGGGGTCGCCCTCGGCGAGGAAGCGCTCGTCGCCCCACCACAGGTCCAGCCGGCCCCAGTCGATCGCGTCCCGCGCGGGGGCGGCCGCCAGCGCGGCCAGCAGGCCGTTGCCGTTGCGGCCGCCGGTGAGGACCACGGACGCCGAGCCCCGGGAGGCCTGCGCGTCCACGATCTTCGTGATCAGCCGCGCCGCCGCGGCCTGCGCCATCAGCTCCTTGTCGCGGTGCACGACGAGCTGCGGAGTACTCACTTCGCCGCCGCCTTCTTCAACGGTTCCTGCGCCTGCGCTTCCTGCGCATCGGCTTCGCCGGGAGACTCGGCCGCCGCTCCTTTGGCCGGGGAATCCGGGCGGCTGGCGGATTCTCCTTTGGCCGGCGACTCCTCTGCCCCGGCCACGGCGGCCTCCGCCAGCGCCACGGCCTGCACGGTCTTGGCCACGGCGGCCTCCGCGCCGCGAACCGACACGGCCGACGCCGGGTTCAGCCGCTCCACGCCGAACCGCAGCGCCGAGGCGTAGGTGTCGTCCGGATCGAGCCGGCGCAGCTCCTCCGCGATCAGCTCGGCCGTCTCCCGCCGCTTGAGCGCCACCGCGCGGTCCGGCTGGCCCTGGATGGAGAGGGTCGCCAGGGAGCCGTCCGCCCGGTCGAGCGCTATCGGGCCGCAGTCGGTGTCCATCCGGACCGCCGTCAGACCCGGGCCCGACGACAGCGACCGCTTCACGGGGACGTCCAGCCGGTCCGCGAGCCACATCGCCAGCAGCTCACAGCTCGGGTTGAACTCCTCGCCCTCCACCTCGACGGCCCGCACCTCGCAGACCACCTGGTCCAGAGCCGCCGCGAGCATCGAGCGCCACGGCGTGATCCGGGTCCAGGACAGATCCGTGTCGCCCGGCGTGTAGGTGTCGGCGCGGGACGACAGCTCCCGCACCGGCTGCTCGGCGGCGTAGGTGTCGGTCACCCGGCGCTGGGCCAGCGCGCCCAGCGGGTCGTTCGCCGGGTCGAGCGGCGCGTTCACCGGCCACCACACCACCACCGGGGCGTCCGGCAGGAGGAGGGGGAGGACGACGGACTGCGCGTGGTCGGACACCTCGCCGTACAGCCGCAGGACGACCGTCTCGCCGGTGCCCGCGTCCGCGCCCACCAGCACCTCGGCGTCCAGCCGGGACTGGGTACGGTCACGGGGCGAGCGCGAGACGCGCTTGATGACGACCAGCGTGCGCGAGGGGTGCTCGTGCGAGGCGTCGCTCGCGGCCTTGAGGGCGTCGTACGCGTTCTCCTCGTCCGTGACGATGACCAGCGTGAGCACCATGCCGACGGCCGGCGTGCCGATGGCCCGGCGGCCCTGCACCAGCGCCTTGTTGATCTTGCTGGCCGTGGTGTCCGTGAGGTCTATCTTCATGGCCGGCGCCAGCTCCGTCCCTCTCGTGCGAGCATTTCGTCCGCCTCGACGGGGCCCCACGTACCGGCCGGGTACTGCGCCGGCTTGCCGTGTGTGTCCCAGTACTCCTCGATCGGGTCGAGGATCTTCCAGGACAGCTCGACCTCCTCGGTGCGCGGGAAGAGGTTGGAGTCGCCGAGCAGGACGTCGAGGATCAGCCGCTCGTACGCCTCGGGCGAGGACTCCGTGAAGGACTCGCCGTAGGCGAAGTCCATCGACACGTCCCGGATCTCCATCGAGGTGCCCGGCACCTTGGAGCCGAAGCGGACCGTGACGCCCTCGTCGGGCTGGACGCGGATCACGATCGCGTTCTGGCCCAGCTCCTCGGTGGCCGTCGTGTCGAACGGGGAGTGCGGCGCCCGCTGGAAGACGACCGCGATCTCGGTGACCCGGCGGCCCAGGCGCTTGCCGGTGCGCAGATAGAAGGGGACGCCCGCCCAGCGGCGGTTGTCGATCGACAGCTTGATCGCGGCGTACGTGTCGGTCTTCGACTTGGCGTCGATGCCCTCCTCCTGGAGGTATCCGACCGCCTTCTCGCCGCCCTGCCAGCCGGCCGCGTACTGCCCGAACACCGTGTCGCGGCCCAGGTCCTTGGGCAGCCTGACCGCCCCGAGCACCTTGGTCTTCTCCGCCGCGAGCGCGTCGGCGTCGAAGGAGGCGGGCTCCTCCATGGCCGTCAGGGCCATGAGCTGCAGGAGGTGGTTCTGGATGACGTCACGGGCGGCGCCGATGCCGTCGTAGTAGCCGGCCCGGCCGCCGATGCCGATGTCCTCGGCCATGGTGATCTGCACATGGTCCACGAAGGACCGGTTCCAGATCGGCTCGAACATGGTGTTGGCGAACCTGAGCGCCAGGATGTTCTGGACGGTCTCCTTGCCCAGGTAGTGGTCGATGCGGAAGACCTGGTCCGGGGCGAAGACCTCGTGCACGACCTTGTTGAGCTCCTCGGCGGAGGTCAGGTCGTGGCCGAACGGCTTCTCGATGACCGCGCGGCGCCAGGAGCTGCTCGTCTGGTCGGCGAGGCCGTGCTTCTTGAGCTGCTGGATGACCACCGGGAAGGAGCGCGGCGGCACCGAGAGGTAGAAGGCGAAGTTGCCGCCCGTGCCCTGGGCCTTGTCCAGCTCCTCGATGGTGGCGCGCAGCCGCTCGAAGGCATCGTCGTCGTCGA
This sequence comes from Streptomyces sp. UG1, assembly GCF_049974585.1. Lineage (NCBI taxonomy): Bacteria > Bacillati > Actinomycetota > Actinomycetes > Kitasatosporales > Streptomycetaceae > Streptomyces > Streptomyces sp. UG1. The sequence continues at coordinate 55,637 of NZ_JBNGGG010000014.1, forward strand.
AGGTGCCCTGCACGAAGCGCATGCCCTGGATGAGCTGCTGCCAGACCTCCTCGCGGAAGGGCGTGCGGGCGTGGGCCTTGACCGCGTCGTGGACCTCCTGCGCGAAGTCCTCGTGGGCCCACTCGCGGCGGGCGAAGCCGACCAGCGAGAAGCCCGGCGGCAGCAGGCCCCGGTTGGCGAGGTCGTAAACGGCCGGCATCAGCTTCTTACGTGACAAATCGCCCGTAACGCCGAAGATCACCAGGCCCGACGGCCCCGCGATACGCGGGAGCCGTCGGTCGGCGGCGTCACGAAGCGGGTTCGCTTCAGTGACGGTAAAGGGTGGCAAGGGATCAGCCCTCCGAGGGGGCGAGGCGCTCCAGCTCCGCCTCGGTCGACTTCAGCAGGTCGTTCCAGGACGCCTCGAACTTCTCGACGCCCTCGTCCTCCAGCAACTGCACCACGTCGTTGTACGAGATCCCGAGCTTCTCGACCGCGTCGAGGTCGGCGCGGGCCTGCTCGTAGGTGCCGGCGACGGAGTTGCCGGTGATCTCGCCCTTCTCCTCCGTGGCCTGGAGGGTGGCCTCGGGCATGGTGTTGACCGTGTTCGGCGCCACCAGGTCGTCGACGTACAGGGTCGGCTTGTACGCCGGGTCCTTCACGCCGGTCGAGGCCCACAGCGGACGCTGCTTGTTGGCGCCCGCGTTCTCCAGCGCGCTCCAGCGGTCGGAGGCGAAGACCTCCTCGTACGCCTGGTAGGCCAGACGCGCGTTGGCCACGCCCGCCTTGCCGCGCGCGGCCTTGGCCTCGTCGGTGCCCAGCGCGTCGATGCGCTTGTCGATCTCGGTGTCCACGCGGGAGACGAAGAAGGACGCCACGGAGTGGATGAGCGACAGGTCGAGCCCGCGCTCCTTGGCCTTCTCCAGACCGGCCAGGTAGGCGTCCATGACCTCGCGGTAGCGCTCCAGCGAGAAGATCAGCGTGACGTTGACGCTGATGCCGAGGCCGATGACCTCGGTGATCGCCGGGAGGCCCGCCTTGGTGGCCGGGATCTTGATCAGGGTGTTGGGACGGTCGACCAGCCAGGCGAGCTGCTTGGCCTCGGCGACGGTCGCGCGGGTGTTGTGCGCGAGCCGCGGGTCGACCTCGATGGAGACCCGGCCGTCCTGCCCGCCGGTGGCGTCGAAGACCGGGCGCAGGATGTCGGCGGCGTCCCGGACGTCCGCCGTGGTGATCATGCGTACGGCCTCTTCGACGGTGACCTTGCGGGCGGCGAGGTCGGCGACCTGCTGCTGGTAGCCGTCACCGCTGCTGATCGCCTTCTGGAAGATCGTCGGGTTGGTGGTGACACCGACGACGTGCTGCTGGTCGATCAGCTCGGCGAGGTTGCCGGACGTGATGCGCTGGCGCGACAGGTCGTCCAGCCAGATCGCGACGCCTTCCTCGGAGAGGCGCTTCAGAGCGTCTGTCATGGAAAATCAAACTCCTACGTCTTGTATGTGAGCGTCAGCGCTGGGCGGCGGCGAGGGATTCCCGCGCGACGGCAGCCACGTTCTCGGCAGTGAAGCCGTACTCCCGGAAAAGGACCTTGCCGTCGGCGGAAGCACCGAAGTGCTCCAGGGAAACGATGCGACCCGCGTCCCCGACGTACTTGTGCCAGGTGAGGCCGATGCCCGCCTCCACCGCGACCCGCGCCTTGACGGCCGGCGGCAGAACGCTGTCCCGGTACCCCTGGTCCTGCTCCTCGAACCACTCCACCGACGGCATCGACACCACCCGCGTCGGCACGCCCGAGGCCTGCAGCTGCTCGCGCGCCTCGACGGCGACATGCACCTCGGAACCGGTCGCGATGAGCACGACCTGCGGCTCGCCACCGTCGGCCTCGAACATCACGTAACCGCCGCGCGCGGCGTCCTCGTTGGGCTCGTACGTCGGCACACCCTGACGGGTCAGCGCCAGCCCGTGCGGCTGCCCCTTGCCGAACTCCTTGGTGTAGCGCTTGAGGATCTCGCGCCAGGCGATCGCGGTCTCGTTGGCGTCGGCCGGGCGGACCACGTTCAGACCCGGAATCGCCCGCAGCGAGGCAAGGTGCTCGACCGGCTGGTGGGTGGGGCCGTCCTCACCGAGGCCGATGGAGTCGTGCGTCCACACGTACGTCACCGGCAGGTGCATCAGCGCCGACAGCCGCACCGCGTTGCGCATGTAGTCGGAGAACACCAGGAAGGTGCCGCCGTAGATACGGGTGTTGCCGTGCAGCGCGATGCCGTTCATCTCCGCGGCCATGGAGTGCTCGCGGATGCCGAAGTGGATGGTGCGGCCGTACGGCTGTGCCTCGGGCAGCGGGTTGTCCGCCGGGAGGAACGACGACGTCTTGTCGATCGTCGTGTTGTTGGAGCCGGCCAGGTCGGCCGAGCCGCCCCACAGCTCCGGGATGACGGCACCGAGCGCCTGGAGGATCTTGCCGGACGCGGCACGCGTCGCGACGCCCTTGCCGGGCTCGAAGACCGGGAGCTTCTCCTCCCAGCCGGTGGGCAGCTCGCCCTTGCTGATCCGGTCGAACTCGGCGGCGCGCTCGGGGTTGTTGTCCCGCCAGAGCTGGAAGGACTTCTCCCACTCGGCCTTCGCCTCGGCGCCGCGCTCCAGGGCCTTGCGGGTGTGGCCGATGACCTCGTCGGTGACCTCGAAGGACCGCTCCGGGTCGAAGCCGAGGACGCGCTTGGTGGCCGCGACCTCCTCGGCGCCGAGCGCCGAGCCGTGGGCGGCCTCGGTGTTCTGCGCGTTCGGGGCCGGCCAGGCGATGATCGAGCGCATCGCGATGAAGGACGGCTTGTCCGTCACCTTCTTCGCCGCCTCGACGGCGTTGTAGATGGCGTGCGGGTCCAGGTCGCCGTCCGGCTTCGGGGCGATGCGCTGCACGTGCCAGCCGTACGCCTCGTAGCGCTTGCAGACGTCCTCGGAGACGGCCGTCTCGGTGTCGCCCTCGATCGAGATGTGGTTGTCGTCCCACAGCAGGACCAGGTTGCCGAGCTTCTGGTGGCCGGCCAGCGAGGACGCCTCGGCGGAGATGCCCTCCTGGAGGCAGCCGTCACCGGCGATGACGTAGACGAAGTGGTCGAAGGGGGAGGTGCCCTCGGCGGCCTCCGGGTCGAACAGACCGCGCTCGTAGCGGGCGGCCATCGCCATGCCGACGGCGTTGGCGACACCCTGGCCCAGCGGACCGGTCGTCGTCTCCACGCCCACGGTGTGGCCGTACTCCGGGTGACCGGGGGTCTTCGAACCCCAGGTCCGAAACGCCTTCAGATCGTCCAGCTCCAGGCCGAAGCCGGCCAGGTAGAGCTGGGTGTAGAGGGTCAGGGACGAGTGGCCGGCGGACAGCACGAAGCGGTCGCGCCCGACCCATTCGGCGTCCGCCGGGTCGTGCCGCATCACCTTCTGGAAGAGGGTGTACGCGGCGGGCGCCAGGCTCATCGCCGTACCCGGATGGCCGTTTCCGACCTTCTGTACGGCGTCGGCGGCCAGGACGCGGGCGGTGTCCACGGCCCGCTGGTCCAACTCGGTCCACTCGAGGTCTGTGGTGGTCGGCTTGGTGCTCACCCTGGGTCAGGGCTCCTCTCCACATGTCACGCATGTCGAATGCCGGTGCACGGGGCGCCCCGGCCGTGGTCGAGCCTACCCCCGTAGGTACGTGCGTCTTTTCGAGTCATTCCAGACTGCCGGGACTCCCACGGATCCGCCTCCCCGCTGGGCCGGATCGCATTCGGCAACTGAATACGCACCCGCTCGTCCGAGTGCTCAACACAGGGGCGGCCGGCTCTTCCGACGTGCCGCTCAACACGACCCGACCCCCGCGAATGTCCGGGTCTGGGCAACGTCTACAGTGGCGTGGTACGCGCGAGCCTTTACCGGGACTTCACACGGTCGGGCTTGCTGGGATGTCTCTGTCAGGGGTGTGCGTGACGGCCGTTGAATCCCGTCCAGCGGGGATGATCGGGACGAGCCAGAGCCCGAGCCGGCGGCCGATCGGGGCCCGGGTCAAGGGGTTCGTGGCGCTGACCAAGCCGCGGATCATCGAGCTGCTGCTCATCACCACCGTTCCGGTGATGTTCCTCGCCGAGCAGGGCGTGCCCGACCTCGGCCTGGTGCTGCTCACCTGCATCGGCGGCTACCTCTCCGCCGGCGGCGCCAACGCGCTCAACATGTACATCGACCGTGACATCGACGCGCTCATGGACCGCACCTCGCAGCGCCCGCTGGTCACCGGGATGGTCAGCCCGCGCGAGTGCCTGGCCTTCGGCATCACGCTGGCGATCGCCTCCACGCTGCTGTTCGGCCTCACCGTCAACTGGCTGAGCGCCTGGCTCTCCCTCGGCGCGCTCCTCTTCTACGTCGTCGTCTACACGATGATCCTCAAGCGCCGTACCTCGCAGAACATCGTGTGGGGCGGCATCGCGGGCTGCATGCCGGTGCTGATCGGCTGGACGGCCGTCACGAACTCCCTCACCTGGGCGCCGCTCATCCTCTTCATGGTGATCTTCTTCTGGACGCCGCCGCACTACTGGCCGCTGTCGATGAAGGTGAAGGACGACTACGCGCGCGTGGGCGTGCCGATGCTCCCGGTCATCGCGTCCAACAAGGTCGTCGCCAAGCAGATCGTCGTCTACAGCTGGGTGATGGTCGCGGTCTCGCTGCTGCTGACGCCGCTCGGCTACACGGGCTGGTTCTACACCGCGGTCGCGCTGGGCGCGGGCGGCTGGTGGCTGTGGGAGGCGCACGCGCTGCAAAGCCGCGCGAAGGCGGAGGTGACGGGCGCGAAGCTGAAGGAGATGCGCCTGTTCCACTGGTCGATCACCTACGTCTCGCTGCTGTTCGTCGCCGTCGCGGTGGACCCGTTCCTGCGCTGACGTACGTCACAGCGCCCTGCTCTCGCCAGTCGATCTACTCGCGAGTAGCATCCTGGCCATGGCAGACAAGGTGGCCAAGCTGGCCAAGCAGATCAGCACCTTCGCGAAGTCCCACGGCGGCGCCGAGGCCCAGGTCGCGTACCTCGGACAGCGCGGCGCCCGCATCGTGCTCGTCGGCGAGGACGGCGGCTGGGGCGACCTGGTGGCGCCGACGTACGAGATCGCGGAGCAGGCGGTGGCGAAGTCCGGGGTGACGGCCCACGAGTCCTTCGACGGCGAGTTCGCGGCGAAGGTGAAGACGGGGCCGTACGAGTGGAAGAGGATGGCCGGCATCCAGATCGGCGGCTGAACGGCCCGCCTTCCTTTCCGCCGACATTCCTCTACGCCAACCTCCTCTTTCGCAACACCAACTCGCCGGTTCACCCGTTAGGACGTGTAAGAGGCGTCCACACACGGGGAGAACCGGATGATCGACACGCCGTCCCTCGTGGACCAGTACTGCCACGGCGTACTGAGAACGGAGCTGGGCCTCGGCACCTTCGAGGCCCAGTTGGCCCGCACCGAGGGCCCACCCGCACCGGGGACGACGCTCTTCGACACCCAGACCGGCTTCGCCGTACGACGGTGGTGCCCGCCGTTACTCGGCCTGGAACCGCACTGTCCCCCCGCCCGCTATCTCGCCCGCCGTCGTGAACTGGGCGTACTGGAAGCGGGCCGCCGGCTGCTGCGCGGCAGCGGCATCACGACGTATCTGGTCGACACGGGCCTGCCCGGCGACCTCACCGGCCCTTCCGAGATGGCCTCCACGGGCGAGGCCGACGCCCGCGAGATCGTGCGGCTCGAACTCCTCGCCGAACAGGTCGCCGACACCTCCGGCACCGTCGAGTCCTTCCTGGCCAACCTCGCCGAGTCGGTGCACGGCGCGGCCGGGAACGCGGTGGCCTTCACCTCGGTCGCGGGCGTACGGCACGGCCTGGCACTGGCGCCCGAGCCGCCGGGGCCGGGGGAGGTGCGGGGCGCGGCGGGGCGCTGGCTGGCGGCGCGCGGCGTCGGCGGGGAGCTGAGCGACCCGGTGCTGCTGCGGCACCTGCTGTGGATCGCGGTGGCGTCCGGACTGCCGCTGCAACTGCACGCGGGGCTGGGCGCCCCGGGCCTGCGCGTCGATCGCACCGACCCGGTGCTGCTCACGGACTTCGTCCGCGCGACGGCCGGCCTCGGCACCGACCTGATCCTGCTGCACGGCTATCCGTACCACCGCCACGCCGCCCACCTGGCCGGCGTCTTCCCGCACGTCTACGCCGACTCCGGCGCCGCCCTCATCCGCACCGGCGCCCGCGCGGCCACGATCCTCGCCGAGATCCTGGAACTGGCTCCCTTCGGCAAGATCCTCTTCTCCAGCGGGGCACAGGGCCTGCCCGAACTGCATGTCGTGGGCGCCCGGCTGTTCCGCGAGGCCCTTGCCAGGGTGCTCGGCGGCTGGGTCGCGGAGGGGGCGTGGTCGTCGGTGGACGCCCAGCGGGTGGCGGCGATGGTGGCGTCGGGGAACGCGCGGCGGGTGTACGGGCTGGGCTGAGCTGTACAAGCTGGGCGCATGAACCGTACCGACGCCTTACTCGACCGCTTCCTGTCCCTTCTCTCCGAGCTGGAGCCGCTCGCCGTCTGGGCGCACGGCTCGCTCGGCGGGGGCGACTACCAGGAGGGGCGCAGCGACCTGGACCTGGTCGCGGTACTGAAGGAGCCGATCGGCCCGCGGACCGCCTGGCGGGTGGCCCGGGTGCACGCGCGGCTGCGTGACGCGCCGCTCGCCGGGCTGCTGCACTGCAGCTATCTGACGCCCGCCACGGCGAACGGCGCGGACCGGCGGCACCTCACCTGGGCACACGAGGAGCTGTTCAAGCGGCCGGTCAGCCCGGTCACCCGGCGCGAACTGCACGCCTTCGGAGGCGTGCTGCACGGCAAGGCGCCCGCGGACCTGCTGGCGCCGGTCCCGGACCGGGAGCTCGGCGACTACGTCGTACGCGACCAGCGGGACTTCTGGCGCCCGGCCGTCGACAACGCCCGGCTGTGGACCCGGGACGTGTGGGTCGCCCTGGGGCTGATCACCTTCGCCCGGGCGAGCGTCACCGCGCGCGAGGGCCGGCTGATCACCAAGCGCGAGGCCCTGGACCTGCTGCCCGGACTCGGGGCGCCCGCCGAGGTCGTCGAGGACATCCGCGCCCGCCGCTACGACGGCGCGGCGCCGCCCACCGAGGAGTGGGCGGCGCGCAGAGCCGAGCTGACGCGGGACTACCTGGGACCGGCGATCGACGCGCTCGTGGCCTCGTACGGCTGAACGGGCAGGTCGGGCATCGCCACCTCGGGCCGCTCCCGCAGGGCGAGCAGGACCCGGAGGGTGGCGATCCACACCAGGGCCGAGCCGAACATGTGCAGGCCGACCAGGAGTTCCGGCAGGTCCGTGAAGTACTGGACGTAGCCGATGACGCCCTGGGCGAGCAGGAGCAGGAAGAGGTCGCGGGTGCGGTTCAGCGGGCCCTTCGGGGCGTCGACGGCCTTGAGGACGAACCACAGGGCGAACGTCAGCGTGACCACGATCCAGGCGAGCACGGCGTGCAGCTTGGTGACGTTCTCCCAGTCGAGCGGCATCCGCTCGACCTCGCTGGAGTCGCCCGCGTGCGGGCCCGCGCCGGTGACCACCGTGCCGACCAGGATCAGCAGCGCCGAGGCCGCGACCAGGAACCACACGAGTTGCTGGACGGCCCTGCCGACCAGCGGACGCGGCGCCGCGTCGCCCTCCCGGGTGCGCTGCCACATCACCGTGGCGACCGCGATGAGCGCGGAGGTCGCCACGAAGTGGGCGGCGACCGTGTACGGGTTGAGGCCGACCAGCACGACGATGCCGCCGAGCACCGCGTTGCTCATCACGATCCAGAACTGGGCCCAGCCCAGTCGGGTCAGGCCGCGCCGGTACGGCTTCTCGGAGCGTGCCGCGATGATCGCCCAGCCGACGGCGGCGCACAGGACGTACGTCAGCATGCGGTTGCCGAACTCGATGGCGCCGTGGACCCCCATCGCGCTGGTGGCGGTCAGCGAGTCGTCGGTGCACTTGGGCCAGGTCGGGCAGCCGAGCCCGGATCCGGTGAGGCGTACCGCGCCGCCGGTGACCACGATGACCACCGACATCACGAGCGCGGAGAGAGCCGCCCGTCGGACCGTCCTCGGGGTCGGGGTCCAGCGTGCGGCGATGAAGGCGAGCGGGTTGCGCACGGCCGCCACGGCGTCGGCGCGGGTCACGTTTGGCACGCGCCCTATCGTAGGCGGCCGCTTGTGCACGCTTTCACGAGGGTCCGCACCGGGTCCTGGAGACCTACTCCCAGCGGAAGAACTTCCCGGCCGCCGCCAGCCCGAGGACCGCCCATACGGCCAGCACGCCCAGGTCGCTCCAGGGCATCCCGGCGCCGTGCTGGAGCACGTCCCGCAGGCCGTCCGACAGCGCCGAGATCGGCAGCAGACCGAGCACGTCCTGGGCGGCGTCCGGGAACTTCTCCAGCGGCACGATCACCCCGCCGCCCACGAGCAGCAGCAGGAAGACCAGGTTGGCGGCGGCCAGCGTCGCCTCCGCCTTGAGGGTGCCGGCCATCAGCAGGCCGAGGCCGGAGAAGGCCGCGGTGCCCAGGACGAGCAGGAGCAGGACGGCAAGTGGGTTGCCGTGCGGGGACCAGCCCAGCGCGAACGCGATCACCGTCAGCAGGACGATCTGCAGCACCTCGGTGACCAGCACCGACGCCGTCTTCGCCGTCATCAGGGCCCAGCGCGGCAGCGGCGAGGAGGCCAGCCGCTTCAGCACGCCGTACCGGCGCTCGAAGCCCGTGGCGATGGCCTGACCCGTGAACGCCGTCGACATCACGGCGAGCGCGAGGATGCCGGGGGCGAGGAAGTCGACGGCCTCGCCGGCGCCGGTGTCGACGATGTCCACCGAGCTGAACAGGACCAGCAGCAGGGTGGGGATCACCACGGTCAGCAGGAGCTGCTCGCCGTTGCGGAGCAGCATCTTCGTCTCCAGGGCCGCCTGGGCCGCGATCATGCGGGGGAGGGGGGCGGCCCCGGGTTTCGGGGTGTACGTACCCGCACCCGTACCTGTACCTGCGGAGGTCACGAGCGCAGCTCCTTACCGGTGAGCTCCAAGAAGACGTCCTCCAGGGTGTGCCGTTCCACCGAGATCCGGTCCGGCATCACCCCGTGCTGGGCGCACCACGACGTCACCGTCGCGAGCAGTTGGGGGTCGACCTTGCCGACGACCCGGTACGAGCCCGGCGTCAGCTCCGCGGCCGAGCAGTCGGCGGGCAGGGCCTTGAGCAGGGAGCCCACGTCGAGGCCGGGGCGGCCGGTGAAGCGCAGGGTGTTCTCGGCGCCGCCCCGGCACAGCTCCTCCGGGGTGCCCTGGGCGATGACCCGGCCCGCGTCGATGATCGCGACGGCGTCGGCGAGCTGCTCGGCCTCGTCCATGTAGTGGGTGGTGAGGATCACCGAGACGCCGTCGGCGCGCAGGTCACGAACCAGGTCCCAGGTGGCCCGGCGGGCCTGCGGGTCGAGTCCGGCGGTCGGTTCGTCCAGGAACACCAGCTCGGGGCGGCCGACCACGGCCATGGCGAGCGCGAGCCGCTGCTGCTGGCCGCCGGAGAGCCGGCGGTAGCCGGTCCGGCCGCAACTGCCGAGGCCGAGCCGCTCGATGAGGGCGTCGACGTCCAGCGGATGCGCGTGCAGCCTGGCGACATGGCGCAGCATCTCGTCCGCCCGCGCGCCTGAGTAGACGCCGCCGGACTGGAGCATCACGCCGATGCGGGGCCGCAGCTCACCGGACTGTCTCACGGGGTCGAGCCCCAGGACGCGCACCGTGCCGGAGTCCGGCCTGCGGTATCCCTCACAGGTCTCGACGGTCGTCGTCTTGCCCGCGCCGTTGGGTCCGAGTACGGCGGTGACGCCCGCCTGGGCCACCAGGTCGAGACCGTTCACCGCGGTTTTGTCGCCGTACCGCTTCACCAGGGCCTGGACCTGGAGCACGGGCTCAGTTCGCATGGCTCCAGAGTCTAGGTAGGCCGATGGTCCCCCGAACGGCCGGGTTCACATCTCCTGCGCGCGAGGCCGATGGATCTCCAGCCACCGCACCGCGTACGCCACCGCGTCCGCCACCGGAAACAGCCGTACGTCGGCCGCGCCCGCCTTCCCGCGTACGACGGGCCGGTCCCGCTCGAAGTCATGGCCGAGCTCGTCGAAGGTCCGAGGTGATCGACACATCAGTGACCACCTCCCAGCCCGCGGGTCCCGGCCGCCCCACCTTCACGCGGGGTGACGGGATCCGGTATTCGGCCAGGTGGAAGCTGGTGCCAGGGAGCTGCGCCGCTGAGCCGGACGGTGCTGGCCCGCGCTGTCAGCCGGCCTCGGCAACGGTACCCAGGTCGGTCGCGGAGCCCGGCGCTGGTGGGTGCCGCTGCGCCCACCCGTGCCGCCCCAGCGGCACGACTGCCCGCAGCTACGCCAGTGGCGGTGCTCGGCGGGTGTCGGCGCCGGTCAGCGAAATCCAGCCCGTCCGGCGTTTGAGGACGAGGCCGTTCAGGCCGAAGCGGGGTCTGGGGGCGCAGCCCCCAGAGGGTGCGCCCGGCTCCGGGGTCGCGCGGGGAGGGGTGCGCCTGTCGCCGATCGGCTCAGCCGCCGGAGGCCTCCGCAGACCCAGCCGAGGGAGCTGAGTGAGGAGTGCACGAGGAGGGTCTCACCGGTTTGGACGCCCAGGTGCGCGAAGTTCTGCGGCGAGGGTGTCCCGAGTGACAAGAGGGCCGGTCGGAGGGGGTATGGGCATGCTTCGGGAGTGTTCCGGACGTCGGCCTCGCGGCGCACCGGTTTGATCGATCAAAGATCGTTTCCGCAGGTCAGATTAGGTATGCCTAAGTGACGCAGCGCACCGTCGAGGCGCCCGGACGCCGCTTGCCCGGCCCTGAGGAATTACGCAACAATGGCGTTGTGAAAAACGTCGGCGAGGCTCGGGAGGCCCTCATGGGAACCCCTCAGGAGGAGCTCGCGACCGGGGAGCGGTCCACGCGCAACCGTGTCGCGCGATCCATCCTGGACCACGGCCCGTCGACCGTCGCCGAGCTCGCCGGACGGCTGGGGCTCACCCAGGCCGCCGTGCGCAGGCACCTGGACGCGCTGGTCGCCGACGACGTCGTGGAGGCCCGGGAGCAGCGGGTGTACGGCACGCGCACGCGTGGCCGTCCCGCCAAGGTCTTCGCGCTCACCGACTGCGGCCGTGACGCCTTCGACCAGTCGTACGACAAGCTCGCCGCGGACGCGCTGAAGTGGATCGCCGAGCGCGAGGGCGGGCAGGAGGCGGTCGCCGCCTTCGCCCGCGCCCGGATCACCGCCCAGGCGCGCGCGTACCGCAAGGCGATCGAGGCCGTCAGCCCGGACAAGCGGGCCGAAGCCCTGGCCAAGGCCCTGAGCGCAGACGGGTACGCTGCAACGGCGCGCAGCGCACCCCTCCCTCAAAAAGGCGAGCAGCTCTGCCAGCACCACTGCCCGGTCGCCCATGTCGCGGAGCAGTTCCCCCAGCTCTGCGAGGCGGAGACGGAGATCTTCGCCGAGCTGCTCGGAACGCACGTCCAGCGACTGGCGACCATCGCGCACGGCGACGGCGTCTGCACGACGTTCATCCCGAAGATTTCCCACACCACCCATAACGCATCTGCAAGCACGGCCGGGAGGAACCCCGCATGACTCTCCCCATCGAGGAGACTGCCCACCCTGAGCTCGAAGGCCTGGGCAAGTACGAATACGGCTGGGCGGACTCCGACGAGGCCGGTGCCGCTGCGAAGCGCGGTCTGAGCGAGGCTGTGGTCCGCGACATCTCCGACAAGAAGTCGGAGCCGGAGTGGATGACCAAGCTGCGCCTCAAGGGCCTGAAGCTCTTCGAGAAGAAGCCCATGCCGAACTGGGGCTCGGACCTGTCGGGCATCGACTTCGACAACATCAAGTACTTCGTGCGCTCCACGGAGAAGCAGGCGGAGTCCTGGGAGGACCTGCCCGAGGACATCAAGAACACCTACGACAAGCTGGGCATCCCGGAGGCGGAGAAGCAGCGCCTGGTCGCCGGTGTCGCCGCCCAGTACGAGTCGGAGGTCGTCTACCACCAGATCCGCGAGGACCTGGAGGAGCAGGGCGTCATCTTCCTCGACACCGACACCGCGCTGAAGGAGCACCCGGAGCTCTTCAAGGAGTACTTCGGGACCGTCATCCCGGCCGGTGACAACAAGTTCGCCGCGCTGAACACCGCCGTGTGGTCGGGTGGCTCCTTCATCTACGTGCCGAAGGGCGTGCACGTCGAGATCCCGCTGCAGGCCTACTTCCGGATCAACACCGAGAACATGGGCCAGTTCGAGCGGACCCTGATCATCGTCGACGAGGGTGCCTACGTGCACTACGTCGAGGGCTGCACCGCCCCGATCTACAAGTCGGACTCGCTGCACTCCGCGGTCGTCGAGATCATCGTCAAGAAGAACGCCCGCTGCCGCTACACGACCATCCAGAACTGGTCGAACAACGTCTACAACCTGGTCACCAAGCGCGCCGTCGCCTACGAGGGCGCGACCATGGAGTGGATCGACGGCAACATCGGCTCCAAGGTGACGATGAAGTACCCGGCCGTCTACCTGATGGGCGAGCACGCCAAGGGCGAGACCCTGTCCATCGCCTTCGCGGGCGAGGGCCAGCACCAGGACGCCGGCGCGAAGATGGTCCACATGGCGCCGAACACGTCGTCCAACATCGTCTCGAAGTCCGTGGCGCGCGGCGGCGGCCGCACCTCCTACCGCGGTCTGATCGAGATCGGCGAGGGCGCTCCGGGTGCGAAGTCCAACGTCCTCTGTGACGCTCTGCTCGTCGACACCATCTCCCGGTCGGACACCTACCCGTACGTCGACGTCCGCGAGGACGACGTCTCCATGGGTCACGAGGCGACCGTCTCCAAGGTCTCCGAGGACCAGCTCTTCTACCTGATGAGCCGCGGTCTGAGCGAGGACGAGGCGATGGCGATGATCGTGCGCGGCTTCGTCGAGCCGATCGCCAAGGAACTGCCCATGGAGTACGCCCTTGAGCTCAACCGGCTGATCGAGCTGCAGATGGAGGGCGCGGTCGGTTAACAGCCGGCCCGCGGTCCCCGTCAAGCCAGCCCCTTACGCAACGGAAAGCGAGCATTACGACAGCCATGGCTGAGGCTCAGAACATCCCGGTGGGATCCACCACCGCCGGCTCGATCGCGGTCGCCGCCGAGTCGACCGTCGTCTCGCGCATGAGCGCGCCCCCGTCCTTCGACGTCGCGGACTTCCCGGTCCCGCACGGCCGTGAGGAGGAGTGGCGGTTCACCCCGCTGGAGCGCCTGCGCGGGCTGCACGACGGCACCGCCGTCGCCACCGGCGAGGGCCTGAAGGTCGAGGTGCAGGCCCCCGAGGGCGTCACCGTCGAGACCGTCGGCCGCGACGACGCCCGGCTCGGCAGGGCGGGCACCCCGGTGGACCGCATCGCCGCCCAGGCGTACTCGGCGTTCGAGAAGGCCGGCGTGGTCTCCGTCCCCAAGGAGACGGTCCTCGCCGAGCCGATCCGCATCGCCGTGCACGGCGAGGGCGGCACCGCCTTCGCCCACCAGGTCATCGAGCTGGGCGCCTTCGCCGAGGCCGTCGTCGTCATCGACCACACCGGTGACGCCGTGCTCGCGGCCAACGTCGACTACATCCTGGGCGACGGCGCCAAGCTGACCGTCGTCTCCGTCCAGGACTGGGACGACAAGGCCGTGCACGTGGCCCAGCACAACGCCCTCATCGGCCGGGACGCGTCCTTCAAGTCGGTCGTCGTCACCTTCGGCGGTGACGTCGTACGGCTGCACCCGCGCGTCACCTACGCCGGCACCGGCGGCGAGGCCGAGCTGTACGGCCTGTACTTCACCGACGCCGGGCAGCACCAGGAGCACCGCCTGCTGGTCACCCACAACACCCCGCACTGCAAGTCGAACGTCGCCTACAAGGGCGCGCTCCAGGGCGACGACGCGCACGCCGTGTGGATCGGCGACGTGCTGATCGAGGCCAAGGCCGAGGGCACGGACACCTACGAGATGAACCGCAACCTGGTTCTGACCGACGGCGCCCGCGTCGACTCCGTGCCGAACCTGGAGATCGAGACCGGCGAGATCGTCGGCGCCGGCCACGCCTCCGCGACCGGCCGCTTCGACGACGAGCAGCTCTTCTACCTGATGGCCCGCGGCATCCCGGAGCACGAGGCCCGCCGTCTCGTCGTCCGCGGCTTCTTCGCCGAGCTGGTCCAGCAGATCGGTGTCGAGGACATCGAGGAGCGCCTGATCGCCAAGATCGAAGAGGAGCTGGAGGCCTCCGTCGCATGACGTACGTACGCGCCTGTGGGCTGAGCGAGCTGGAGGAGGACACCCCGAAGCGGGTGGAACTCGACGGCACGCCGGTCTCGGTCGTGCAGACCGAGGGCGAGGTGTTCGCGATCTACGACATCTGCTCCCACGCGAACGTCTCGCTCTCCGAGGGCGAGGTGGAGGACTGCCAGATCGAGTGCTGGCTGCACGGCTCCAGCTTCGACCTCCGCACCGGCAAGCCGTCCGGCCTCCCCGCGACGCGCCCCGTCCCCGTATACCCCGTAAAGATCGAAGGGGACGACGTGCTCGTCTCCCTCACCCAGGAGTCCTGAGGCACCCATGGCAACGCTTGAAATCCGAGACCTGCACGTCACCGTCGAGGCCGACAACGCCACGAAGGAGATCCTCAAGGGCGTCGACCTCACCGTGAAGCAGGGCGAGACGCACGCCATCATGGGCCCCAACGGCTCGGGCAAGTCGACCCTCGCCTACTCCCTCGCGGGTCACCCCAAGTACACGATCACCTCGGGCACCGTCACCCTCGACGGCGAGGACGTCCTGGAGATGTCCGTCGACGAGCGCGCCCGCGCCGGCCTGTTCCTGGCGATGCAGTACCCGGTCGAGGTCCCGGGTGTCTCCGTGTCGAACTTCCTGCGGACCTCCGCCACCGCCATCCGCGGCGAGGCCCCCAAGCTGCGCACCTGGGTGAAGGAGGTCAAGGAGGCCATGGAGCGTCTCAACATGGACCCGTCCTTCGCCGAGCGCAACGTCAACGAGGGCTTCTCCGGCGGTGAGAAGAAGCGCCACGAGATCCTTCAGCTCGAGCTGCTCAAGCCGAAGGTCGCGATCCTCGACGAGACCGACTCCGGCCTGGACGTCGACGCCCTGCGCGTCGTGTCCGAGGGCGTGAACCGGGTCCGCGAGAGCGGCGAGGTCGGCACCCTGCTGATCACCCACTACACGCGCATCCTGCGCTACATCAAGCCCGACCACGTCCACGTGTTCGCGGCCGGCCGCATCGCCGAGTCCGGCGGCCCCGAGCTCGCCGACAAGCTGGAGGCCGAGGGCTACGAGGCCTACACGAAGGGTGGCGCATCCGAGTGACACAGCTGCCGGGCCTCCTCGACACCGAGGCGCTCCGCAAGGACTTCCCGATCCTGGACCGCGTCGTCCACGACGGCAAGAAGCTCGTGTACCTGGACAACGCGGCGACCTCGCAGACGCCGCGCCAGGTCCTCGACGTGCTCTCCGAGTACTACGAGCAGCACAACGCCAACGTCCACCGTGGCGTGCACGTCCTCGCCGAGGAGGCCACGGCACTGTACGAGGGCGCGCGCGACAAGGTCGCGGAGTTCATCAACGCGCCTTCGCGTGACGAGGTGATCTTCACCAAGAACGCCTCCGAGTCGCTCAACCTCGTGGCCAACATGCTCGGCTGGGCCGACGAGCCCTACCGGGTGGACCACGAGACCGAGATCGTCATCACGGAGATGGAGCACCACTCCAACATCGTCCCGTGGCAGCTGCTCGCGCAGCGCACGGGCGCGAAGCTGAAGTGGTTCGGCCTCACCGACGACGGCCGCCTCGACCTGTCCGACATCGACGAGATCATCACCGAGAAGACGAAGATCGTCTCCTTCGTGCTGGTGTCGAACATCCTGGGCACCCTCAACCCGGTCGAGGCGATAGTGCGCCGCGCACAGGAGGTCGGCGCGCTGGTCTGCATCGACGCCTCGCAGGCGGCGCCCCACATGCCGCTGGACGTGCAGGCGCTGCAGGCCGACTTCGTGGCCTTCACCGGCCACAAGATGTGCGGCCCGACCGGCATCGGCGTCCTGTGGGGCCGTCAGGAGCTCCTGGAGGACCTGCCCCCGTTCCTGGGCGGCGGCGAGATGATCGAGACGGTGTCGATGCACTCGTCGACGTACGCTCCCGCCCCGCACAAGTTCGAGGCGGGCACGCCCCCGATCTCGCAGGCGATCGGCCTGGGCGCGGCGATCGACTATCTCAACTCGATCGGCATGGACAAGATCCTCGCCCATGAGCACGCGCTCACCGAGTACGCGGTCAAGCGCCTGGCGGAGGTCCCCGACCTCAGGATCATCGGCCCCACCACGGCCGAGGACCGCGGCGCCGCGATCTCCTTCACGCTCGGCGACATCCACCCGCACGACGTGGGCCAGGTCCTCGACGAGCAGGGCATCGCGGTCCGGGTCGGGCACCACTGCGCGCGCCCCGTCTGCCTGCGCTACGGAATTCCTGCGACCACGCGAGCGTCGTTCTATCTGTACTCCACGCCGGCCGAGATCGACGCTCTGGTGGACGGCCTGGAGCACGTACGGAACTTCTTCGGCTGACGGGACGGGACGAGCGACGCATGAAGCTGGATTCGATGTACCAGGAAGTCATCCTGGACCACTACAAGAACCCACACGGGCGTGGTCTGAGGGATGGCGACGCCGAGGTGCACCATGTGAACCCGACGTGCGGCGACGAGATCACCCTGCGCGTGAAGTACGACGGTACGAAGATCGAGGACGTCTCGTACGAGGGCCAGGGCTGTTCCATCAGCCAGGCTTCGGCGTCCGTCCTGAACGAACTGCTGGTCGGCAAGGAACTGGCGGACGCGCAGAAGATCCAGGAGACCTTCCTGGAGCTGATGCAGTCCAAGGGGAAGATCGAGCCCGACGACGCCATGGAGGAGGTCCTGGAGGACGCGGTCGCGTTCGCCGGTGTCTCCAAGTACCCGGCCCGGGTCAAGTGCGCTCTCCTGAGCTGGATGGCGTGGAAGGACGCGACGGCCCAGGTGCTGGGCGGAGCCGACGCCGAAAGGAAGACGGCATGAGTGACACCGTGGAGATGAAGCCGGCCTCGGAGGAGGAGCTCCGTGAGGCCCTGATGGACGTCGTCGACCCCGAGTTGGGCATCGACGTCGTCAACCTCGGCCTGATCTACGGCATCCACGTCGACGAGTCCAACATCGCGACCGTCGACATGACCCTCACCTCGGCGGCCTGCCCGCTGACGGACGTCATCGAGGACCAGGCCAAGTCCGCCACGGACGGCCTCGTCAACGAGCTGCGCATCAACTGGGTCTGGATGCCGCCGTGGGGGCCGGACAAGATCACGGACGACGGCCGCGAGCAGCTTCGGGCGCTCGGGTTCAACGTCTGAGACTTCCCGTGCTTGTAAAAGCGGCGGTGCCCTGCCGGGTACCGCCGCTTTTCCGTTCATCCGTGCTCAGGCCAGCCCGTCCACCAATCGGAAGGCCGAATCCGCCTGGTACAGGGAGCTGTGTTCGTAGCGCTCGAGGCGGACGACGAAGTTCTTGTGCCGCAGGAAGTAGCCCGGGTAGTTGACCGACTCCAGCATGGCGGCGCCGGAGTGGTAGGAGCCGCGGGGGCAGAACGTGGCGTCCTGGGCGAACACGGCGGAGCCGTCGTTGCGTTCGGCGCGCAGGACGAAGTTGCGGTGGCGCAGGTACCGGCCGTCGTCCGTGGCGAAGGAGAGACAGGAGCCGTTGGCCAGGCCCTTGACCTGTTTGAACGTGGAGTCCTGGCGGGACTCGGAGCCGCCGACCCGGTCCAGGGCCACATAGCCGTCGCTCACATGCCAGTAGCGGTCGGGGTAGTTGACCGAGCGTATGGAGCGCCAGGTGTCGGCGGCCGGGGGCTTCGGGGTCGCCGTCGGTGAACCCGCCTCGCCGGCAGGCGGTTTGGACGGTTCCGGCTCCGGCGTGGGCTTGGGGGGTGCGGCGTCCGGCCGACCGGGCGTCTTCGTCGGCCGCTCGGTCGACAGGCCGCTCTTGCCCTTCGGGGGAGTCGTCTGCGACGGGGTGGCGAAGGAGATCAGGCCCGGGACGGTCGCGTCGTCGGCGACGGTCCGGGTCTGACCTGACTTGCCGTCAGAAGCCCTTTCGGTTACGGCGATCGCCGTGATGCACGCGATGATCGTCGCCAGCGCCATCCCGCCCGCCAGCCACAGCCGGCGCGTCCCCGGTGCCCGCGAGGTGTCCGGGGCCCAGCCGTTCTCCCAGGGCTGCTCCTGCGGCGGCTGGGACTTGTCTTCAGGCATGCGGTGTTCCTCCAGCGGCGTCACGAGACGACAGCCGCGGCTGCGAAGGCCCGGTATGTGAACGGTGAAACACTAGTGGACCCAGTGGCTCCTGAGCAGCCGTTTGGAACGAGCCGTATCCGTATCGGTGTGCGCAGCAGGGCATCATGGCAGGCAGCACCACAGATCACCCGTCAGATCACCGTCGGATCACCCGTCGACAGGAGCCCCTGAACCATGGCGCACCGCGTCCACCGCGTCCTCCTTGCCCGACGGCGAGCGCACGCGGCCGCGGTTCTGTGCGGTGCGCTCGCCGTGGCTATGGCCGTGGGCGGATGCGCGGCGTCCGGCGGCGAGGACGCGGCCGGGCCGGGGCGTTCCACCCCTCCTTTGCATTCCTCCTCTCCTTCGGATTCCTCGAACGGACCGGGGAAGGTGGCGCTGCCCGATCCGGGTGCCGCCTTCGACTACCAGATCGGCGGCGCCTATCCGCCGGCGGCCGGTGTGCGCGTCGTCTCCCGGGACCGCACCGCGAAGCCGGCGCCGGGCGTCTACAGCATCTGCTACGTCAACGCCTTCCAGGCCCAGCCCGACACCGAGGACTGGTGGCAGGACCACCACCCCGACCTGCTGCTCCGCGACGACGACGGCGCGCTGGTCGTCGACCGGGACTGGGACGAGGCCCTGTTGGACATCTCGACGGACGCCAAGCGCGCACGGCTCGCCGGGATCGTGGGCCGGTGGATCGACGGCTGCGCGGCGTCCGGATTCCAGGCGGTCGAGGCCGACAACCTCGACTCGCACGAGCGGTCCGACGGGCTGCTGACCGCCGCGGACAACGTGGCCTTCGGCAAGCTGCTCGCCGCCCGGGCCCATGCCGCCGGCCTGGCGATCGGCCAGAAGAACGCCGCCGGTCTGGCACGGCAGGGACGCGCCCTCGGCTTCGACTTCGCGGTCGCCGAGGAGTGCGGACAGTACGACGAGTGCGGTGCCTACGCGGACGCCTACGACGACCGGGTCCTCGTCATCGAGTACCGCGCGGACGGCCTCGCCGACGCCTGCGCCGAGTGGGGCGACACGCTGTCGGTGGTCCTGCGCGACCTGGACGTCGTACCGGAAGGGGAGGCCGGGTACCGGCGCCGTACCTGCTGACGCCTCAGTCGAGTACGGCCGTGGCCTCGATCTCGACCAGGTGCTCGGGCACGTCGAGCGCCGCGACGCCCAGCAGCGTGGCCGGCGGTACGGGAGTGACCCCCAGCCTGGCGGTGGCCCGGGTGATGCCCTCCATCAGCAAGGGCATCTTGTCGGGGGTCCAGTCGACGACATGGAGGTTCAGCTTCGCCACGTCCTCGAAGGAGGCGCCGGCCGCGGCCAGGGCGGTACCGACGTTGACGTAGCACTGTTCGACCTGTGCGGCGAGGTCGTCCACGCCGACCGTGACACCGTCCGCGTCCCAGGCGACCTGTCCGGCGACGAAGACCAACTTCGAGCCGCCGGCGATCGCCACCTGCCGGTAGGCGTCGACCTCCACGAGTCCGGCCGGGTTCATCAGGGTGATGGCCATGCTGCCGTTCCTCTTTCGTAGTCACTTGTGGTTACTCGGAAACCGTAGGAGAGTGAGCGCTGACATGGAAGAACGCACTTTTGAGTGACTGGGGAACCTCATGGGTACCAAGCAGGTCAGTGGCTCGGTCGACCAGGCGGACGTGACGCGCGCCGATTCCCTGGCCCGGGAGATCTTCACGGACATCGCCAACAAATGGGCACTGCTGATCATCGAGGCGATCGGCGAACGCACCCTGCGGTTCAGCGAGTTGCGCGGCGAGGTCGACGGCATCAGCCACAAGATGCTCACCCAGAACCTGCGCATGCTGGAGCGCAACGGCCTGATCGAACGCACCGTGCACCCCACGGTGCCGCCGCGCGTCGAGTACAACCTGACCGAGCCGGGCCAGGCCCTGCGGGTCGCCATCGACGCCATGTGCGTCTGGACCCACCGGTACCTCGGGCACATCGAGGAGTCCCGCGACCGCTTCGGGGCCGGGAGGCCCTAGCGCCGTCGTCGTCGGTTCACCGACTGCTTGTGTACGGTCGTACGCAACGTTGTGTACGCTCGTACATATGGGATACCTACTGCTGGCCGGAGCGATAGCGGCCGAGGTGGCCGCCACGACGGCCATGAAGTACAGCGACGGCTTCAGCAGGCTGCTGCCGTCGGTCCTGACCGCCCTCGGCTACGTCGTCTCCTTCGCGCTGCTCGCCCAGACGCTGAAGACGGTGGCGGTGGGCACGGCCTACGCGATCTGGGCCGGCGTCGGCACCGCGACCATCGCCACCATCGGGATCGTGTTCCTGGGGGAGGGGATGACGGCCGCCAAAGCCGTCGGCATCGCGCTGATCATCGTCGGCGTGGTGGTGCTGAACCTGGGCGGTGCGCACTGATGGCCCGGCGCTACGACCCCGAGCGGCGGCAGCGGATCATCGACGCGGCGATCCGGGTGGTCGGGGCGAAGGGCATCGCCGGTCTGAGCCATCGCACCGTCGCCGCCGAGGCGGATGTGCCGCTCGGCTCGACGACGTACCACTTCAAGACCCTCGACGACCTGCTCGTCGCCGCGCTGCGCCAGGCGAACGAGGGCTTCGCCAAGGTGGTCGTCTCCCGCGGTGGCCTGGAGGACCCGGAGACCGACCTGGCCACCGAGCTCGCGGGCTGGATGAGCGAGTGGCTCGCGGGCGACCGCACCGGGGTCGAGCTGGAGTGCGAGCTCTATCTCGCCGCCCTGCGCCGCCCCGCGCTGCGCCCGGTCGCCGCCGAGTGGGCACAGGACCTCGCCGAACGACTGTCACACCGCACGGACCCGCTCACCGCGCGGGCGCTGGTGGCCGTGCTGGACGGGATCTGTCTGCAGGTGCTGCTGACGGAGGCGCCGTATGACGAGGAGTACGCGCGGGAGGTGTTTGCGCGGATCATTCCGTGATGGGGGGCGGTTGGGTGGTGGGGGGCGCGATGGCCCAGCTGCGGTACTGCACGGCGGGAGTCGCGGGATCGGTCGGCCGGATCTGCGGCACGACTCGGCGTGTGCAGCAGTACCGCATGGTGGGAGCCGCAGTACCCACGGTCGGGGGCCGTGGGACCGCTCGGCCAGGTCTGCGGAACCGCACGGGCTCAGAGTCACGGCACCATTTGGCCAGGGCCGCAGTACCGCTCGGTCGGGTCTGCGGAACCGCACGGGCCAAGAGACGCGTCACCGCTTGGCCAGAGCCGCAGTACCGCGCGGTCGGAGGCGTCGTACCGCCCGGCACGTGAGACGTACCCCTGCCGGTTCGCTCCCGCGGTGGGGGGCACGTTAGGTTGCCCTTATGACCGACACGACTGCTCCTCGCACCACCGGCGCCGTGGCCGCCGGCCTTGCCACGATCGCCGCTGACGGCACTGTTCTCGACACCTGGTTCCCCGCGCCCGAGCTCGTCGACGAGCCCGGCCCCTCCGGCAGCGAGCGGCTGTCCGCCGAGAAGGCAGTGGAGCTGCTCGGCGACGGCGCCGCGAAGGCGATCGGCCCGGACGCCCGGCGCGGTGTCGAGGTCGTCGCGGTCCGCACGGTCATCGCCTCGATCGACGAGAAGCCGGTCGACGCGCACGACGTCTACCTGCGCCTGCACCTGCTCTCCCACCGCCTGGTCAAGCCGCACGGCCTGAGCCTGGAGGGCCAGTTCGGCTTCCTCGCGAACGTCGCCTGGACCTCGCTGGGCCCGGTCGCGGTCGACGACGTCGAGAAGGTCCGTCTCAACGCCCGCGCCGAGGGCCTGCACCTCCAGGTGACCTCGATCGACAAGTTCCCGCGTATGACGGACTACGTCGCGCCGAAGGGCGTCCGGATCGCCGACGCCGACCGCGTCCGCCTGGGCGCGCACCTCGCCGAGGGCACCACGGTCATGCACGAGGGCTTCGTCAACTTCAACGCCGGCACGCTCGGCACCTCCATGGTCGAGGGCCGTATCTCCGCGGGCGTCGTGATCGGCGACGGCTCCGACATCGGTGGCGGCGCGTCGACGATGGGCACCCTGTCCGGCGGCGGCAACGTGATCATCTCCATCGGCGAGCGCTGCCTGATCGGCGCCGAGGCGGGCGTGGGCATCGCACTGGGCGACGAGTGCGTGGTCGAGGCGGGCCTGTACGTCACGGCAGGCACCCGGGTGACGATGCCCGACGGCCAGATCGTCAAGGCCCGCGAACTCTCCGGCGCCTCCAACATCCTCTTCCGCCGCAACTCGGTCACCGGCACGGTGGAGGCCCGCCCGAACAACGCGGTGTGGGGCGGGCTGAACGAGATCCTGCACAGCCACAACTGACCAGAGGTCGGCCAGCGGCCGACGTCGGTCATCGCCGAGCGCCCTTCCATGGCCCGAACACGGCCGGGGAGGGCGCTCGAACGAGCGAGGGCTGTTCGGCGACAGGCTCGGCGCAGTCTCACGTACGGGTTACTCACCGTGACCTCGGCGGGGTCCAGGCAGATGAACGGGTGGACGCAGTTTCCGATCACATGCCGAACCGACGAGATGAGGGCCGAGGGCTGATGACGGGTCGAGTGAAGATGAGCAAGCGGGGCCGGGTCGTGCTGCGGCTGGTGGTCGGGGCGCTGGGGGTGGGGGCGGTGTGCTGGTTGCCGGCCGGGAACGCCTACGCCGACGAGACCAACACCGGATCGCACAACGGACCCCGGATCGGGCTCATCAACGTGGGGCAGGTGGATGATCCGATGGAGGATGTGCTGGAGCACTTCCTGCTCCTCGGCGACGGGTACAAGTGGGGCTGAGGTCGGCCCCGGCCTCGTTCCGGTGATCAGCCGGTGGTGAGCGTCTCGTACGTCGCCAGCAGCCCGTCGACCGCCTCGCGGCCGGCGGGCCGCAGCGGGGCGCGGAGCGGGCCAGCGGGCAGGCCGAGTTCGTTGAGTACGGCCTTGGCGGTGACCGCGCCGGGCAGGCCCGCCGACATCATCAACTCGATGAGTGGCGTGGCGCGTTGCTGGAGGCGGGCGGCCTCGGGGGTGTCGCCCGCGTCGAACGCGTCCAGCACCGCACGCAGGTGACGGGGGATCACATTGGCGACGGTGCTGACGTATCCCGCCCCGCCCACCGCGTACAGCGCCAGATTGTGCTCGTCGCAGCCCGCGTAGTACGCCAACCCCGTGCGGGCGAGCACCTTCTGGGTGCCCAGGAAGTCGTAGGAGCAGTCCTTCACCGCGACGATCCGGGGGTGCTCGGCGAGCCGGATCATCGTCTCCGGCTCGATGCGGGTGCCGGTGCGGCCCGGGATGTCGTAGAGCGCCAGGGGCAGTCCGGCCGCGTCGGCGATCTCGCGGAAGTGGGCCTCCACGGCGTCCTGCGGGGGCTTGCTGTAGTAGGGCGAGACCACCAACAGGCCGTCGGCGCCCGCCTTTTCGGCCGCCAGGGCCAGTTCGACGGTGTGCCGGGTGTCGGAGGTGCCCACGCCCGCGACGATCGACGCCCGCTCGCCCACCGCCTCCCGGACCGCCCTGACCAGCTCCGACTTCTCCGCATCGGTCGTGGTCGGCGACTCACCCGTCGTACCGGACAGCACCAGACCGTCACAGCCCTCGGCCACCAGCCGCTCCGCGAGCCGCTGCGCACCGTCGAGATCGAGCGATCCCGCCTCCGTGAAGGGCGTGATCATGGCGCACAGGGCGCGACCGAAGGGCGGGGCGGGAGCGGCGGCAGTCGTCATATGAGTAGTGTCGGCAGCACTATCGCGTAGCTCCACTTAATTCTGCTACGAGGTGTTGATAAGCATCGCTGAGAGGTGGAGGGCTTCGGGGTGTCGTAGGCCCTATGTCCAAAGCCCGGCGTCATGGGTCACCATGGCCGGGACGGTCAACGACCCCTGGTCATGGGAGGCGTCATGAAGCTCGGCAAGGCACTGGCCACCGGAGTCGCGGAAGAGCGGCCGCAGGAGCGCGACGCGGAAGCCGAACTCGCCGAGGAACTCCAGGACATCGAGGCGTCCGCGCCCGAAGAGGCCCCGGCCGCACGATGAGGCTGCGGCTTCCGGAGGAACGTCCGACGGAGCCGCCGACCGGATACAAGATCGCCCACCCGATGCTGTCCTACGACGGCACCCGGGCCGGGTTCACCGGTGTGTCGCTCGGCGGCGCGCTGCCGTACGGGGTCCTGGCCGACGCGTCCTGTGTCTACGGCCTGCGGCACCGGGCACCGAGCCGCCGCTGCGACTGCGGCTTCCACTGTGTGCACGAGCGCGCGACGGCCGAGGCGCTGCTGTGCACGGCCGAGCACCGGACCGCCGTGCTGCTCGAGGTCGGCGTGCTGGGCCGCTACATCCGCTTCGAGCGCGGCTTCCGGTACGCCCGTCAGCGCGTGCGCGTCGCC
The DNA here is from genome assembly GCF_049974585.1 of Streptomyces sp. UG1. Taxonomy (NCBI): domain Bacteria; kingdom Bacillati; phylum Actinomycetota; class Actinomycetes; order Kitasatosporales; family Streptomycetaceae; genus Streptomyces; species Streptomyces sp. UG1. The sequence goes on from NZ_JBNGGG010000014.1 coordinate 80,390, forward strand.
ACGGTCGGCCCGTGTGCCTGCGGCGCGGTCGCCGGCGCCCTGGCCGACGCAGGCTGGGGCCGCCCCGGCTGGCGGGCCCTCGCCCCTCGCTGCGCGGGCTGCCTGCGCGGCCGTACGTCCGTCTCGCTCGCGGGGTTCGCCCGGCTGGCGGGGGAGGGGCTGCGGGTGGTGGCCGGGAAGGGGGCGTCGTCCGTGGCGGTCGCCGGCCTCGGGGGCGCCGAGGATCTGGGTGTGCCCGAACTCGCCGCCGAGGCGACGTTGTTGCAGGCCCGCCTCGACTGGTTCCAGGTCCAGCTCGCCAAGCTGGGCGAGCGGGGGCCGGGCGGGGGAGGGAAGGGGTAGCGGGGGCCGGTCCGGGTACTCGGGGAGTTCCGAACCGAGAGGAGGCGGAACACCGTGACCAGGACCGGGACCGAGGCCGGGTCCACGGCCCCCGAGGCGGTGCGCGACGGGCATCGGCCGGTGGGTGAACTCGTGGCGCAGGCCGGCGAACAGCTCTCCCTGCTGGTACGGCAGGAAGTGGCCCTCGCCAAGGAGGAACTGGCCGTGAAGGGCCGGCGCGCCGGGCGTGGCGGCGGCCTGCTGGGCGCGGCGGGCGCCGTCGCCTACGCCGGGCTGCTCTTCCTGGCCGCGGCCGCGACCGCCGCGCTCTCGCTGACGCTGGCCCTGTGGGCCGCGGCGCTGATCGTGACAGGAGTGCTGTTCGCGGTCGCCGGCCTGCTGGCGGTGACCGGCCGCGCCCAGTTGCGCCGCGCCGCACCCCCCACCCCCGAGCGGGCTCTCGACAGCGTCAGGACCGACGTCGAGGAGATCAAGGGAAAGGCACACCGATGACGGACAGGGCAGCGGGGGAGACGGGCGGCGCCGCCCGGAAGGCGGCCGGTGGGGCCAAGGGGCCCGAGGAACTGCGTGACCAGATCGAGCACACCAGGCACCAACTCGGCGACACCGTGGCCGAGTTGATGGAAAGGGCGGACGTGAAGGGCCGGGCCGTGGCCCGCGCCGCCGACCTCAGGGACAAGGCGGGCGCGATGACCGTGCAACTGCGCAGCAGCGCCGCCCAGGCGGGCCACGCGGTGCAGGACCGGGCGACCCGTGCCGGGCACGTCGTACAGGACCGGGCCACCCAAGCCGGTCATCTCGTACAGGACCGGGCCACCCAGGCCGGTCATGTCGTACAGGACCGGGCGAGCCGAGCCGGGCACACCGTCCACGACAAGGCGACGCACGCGGGCCACACGGTGGAGCACGGCGTGCCGCGCCCCGTCCGCACGGTCGTCCAGAGCGGGCTGCGGCATCCGCGTCCGGTGCTGGTGGTCGGCGCGGCGGCGGGGGCGCTGATCGCGGCCGGCATGCTGCGCCGACGGCGCACCGGGCACCGTTGAGACGCCGGCAACCGCTGAGGTTCCGGTCCCGCCGAGACACCGGCACCACTGAGACGCCCGTCCCGCCGAGACACCGGCACCACTGAGGCGCCGGTCACGCTGACGCGCCGGCAACCGCTGAGACACAGGCCCCGCCGAGGCGCTCGGCCCCGCCGAGACACCAGCCGCGCCCCTCCCCTCCACGGCTCACTTGACCTCAAGTCCACTTGAGGTCGAAAGGTGATCGGTGCACGCATCGACCACCGAGCCCTGGAGGCCCTCATGGCCGTCATGACCCGTCGCACCGACGCCCACCCCGACCTCACCCACCCCGACACCGGCGCCCCCTTCTTCAGCACCTGGCGGGTGGGCACCCCGGCGCGGCAGCGGCAGACCGTCGAGGCCATCGCCCGCACCTGGGAGCGCCGTCCCTGGCCGAGCGGCGATCTGCTCGGTTACCACGTCTACACCGGGCACGACGGCACCACCCTCCTCCACCACTCGCAGTGGCGGAGCGAGCCGGCCTACGAGGCGTTCGTGGAGAGCCACCGCCAGGAGCGCGTCGACGAGATCGACACCGCCGTACCGGGCATCGAGCGCCTGTGGCTCGGCCGCTACCGGCGCTACCGCAGCGCCGGCCGCGAGGGCGACACGCGCGTCCCCGGCTGCATCGTGATCGTCGACGTCGAGTTCGAGGGACCCGACCCCGACCGGCAGCGCGCCTGGGTCGACGCCGTCCTCGAGGCGCTGGCGAGCGAGCCGAACGCCCACCCCGGCGGCATCTCCGCCCACTTCCATCTGAGCACCGACGGCACCCGTGTCCTCAACTACGCCGAGTGGGAGAGCGCGCAGGCCCATATCGACGCCCTCGCAGCCCCGGGCGACGGCGTCGGCTCGGCGACGGAGCTGTGGCACCGGGTGCAGAACTGGCCGGGCCTGAAGAGCGGCACGGTGGAGCGGTACGACCACGCCCTCGGGCTCATTCCGGGCTGAGCCCGGCTGTCGGGAAGAGGGAAGAGCTCCCACCGAACACTCCAATCGTCTGGACAAAAAAAGTTTTCGGTGAGACGGTGGACCCATGCTGGACGTCACCGTGATCGAGGACCCCGAGGCCGCAGCCGTCTCCCTGGACCCCATAAGGGCCCGGCTGCTCGCCGAGCTGGCGGCCGGGCCCGCGTCGGCCGCCATGCTGGCCGGCAAGGTCGGGCTGCCCCGGCAGAAGGTGAACTACCACCTCAAGGCCCTGGAGCGGCACGGCCTGGTCGAGCTGGCCGGTGAGCGCCGCAAGGGCAACGTCACCGAGCGGCTGATGCGGGCGACCGCCGCGTCGTACGTGATCTCACCGCTCGCGCTCGCCTCCGTGCAGCCCGACCCGGACCGCTTCCGCGACCAGCTCTCGGCCCGTTGGCTGCTCGCCCTCGGCGCCCGCCTCGTGCGGGACGTCGGCTCGCTGATCACCGGCGCGGCCAAGGCCCGCAAGCGGCTCGCGACCTACGCGCTGGACGGCGAGGTCCGCTTCGCCTCGGCCGCCGAACGGGCCGCGTTCATCCAGGAGTTGACGGCCGGCGTGAGCGCGCTGATCCGCAAGTACGACGCGCCGGACGCCGAGGGCGGCCGGGATCACCGCATCGTCGTGGCCGTACATCCCACGCTCAAGCCTCAGAACCAGAGCCCGAACCAGAGTCAGAACCCTGAACTCGAAAGTCAGTGAGCAGGAGCCCACCATGTCCAAGGAATTCGAGATCGCCCGCGAGTTCGAGGTCGATGCCACGCCCGAGCAGGTCTGGGAGGCGGTCACCTCCGGTACCGGCGGCTGGCTGTGGCCGATGGAGCCGCCGGAGCCGCGCGAGGGCGGCAAGGGCCCCTTCGGATCGACGGTCACCGCCTGGGACCCGCCGCACCACTACACCAACCGCGTCGAGGACGTCGAGGGCATCTCCGAGCAGACCCTCAACCAGCTTGACTACACCATCGAGCCGCGCGACGAGGGCCGCCGTGCCTGGGTGCGGTACGTGCACAGCGGGATCTTCGTCGACGACTGGGACAACCAGTACGACGGCGCCGCCAAGCACACCGACTTCTATCTGCACACGCTGCGCCAGTACCTGACGCACTTCGACGGCCGGACCGCCGCCTTCGCCACCTTCGACGGACCCGAGGCGTCGAAGGCCGCGGACGCGCTCGCCGTCGTCGGGCGGGCGCTCGGGGTCGGGGAGGACGTGACCGAGGGCACGCGGGTGACGGTCCACGGGCCCGACGAGTTCGACGCCGTGGTCGACTTCCGCAACCCGTACTTCATCGGGCTGCGCACGGACCGGGGCCTCACCCGTGTCTTCGGGCGCAACCACTGGGGTTACCCGGTCGGCATCTCCCTGCACGACTTCACGCCGGGCGCCGACATCAAGGAGTGCGAAGCCGCCTGGCAGGGCTGGCTGAACGGGGTGTTCAGCCGGCCCTGAGCCCGAGCGGAGTTACGGGCGGAACCGCAGCACCTGCGGGTCGTGGTCGCTGATCTGGTCGTTGAACTCCGAGTTGATGTGCACGCTGTCGTACTCGAAGTCGCACCAGCGCCGGATCGACGGGCTGACCAGGATCTGGTCCAGCGTCTGGGCGTTGCCCTGGTAGACGTAGGAGTAACGCTCGCTCCTCGGCAGCGACTTGATGGCCGACCACAGTGCGCCGCCGTCCTCCAGCAGCTCGGTCGTACCGGAGAACTCGAAGTCGTTGATGTCGCCGAGGGCGACGACGTCCGCGCTCTTCTGGACGGCCAGGATGTCCTTGACGAAGGCGTTCACCGACTTCGCCTGGAGGTGGCGCTGGGTCTCCGAGCTGCGGGACGGCGGCTGGTACTGGGAGTGCAGTGCCTGGTCGCCGCCCTTGGAGGCGAAGTGGTTGGCGATCACGAAGACCGTCTTGCCACGGAAGACGAACTCGCCGACCAGCGGCTTGCGGCTGTCCTCCCAGGCCTCGTTCGCCGGGTCGATACGGCCCGGGGAGACGGTCAGCGCGGCCCGGCCGTACTTCTTGGTGACCGCGGTGGCCGTCGTGGCGTCGCCGCCCGCGCGGTCCGTGAAGGTGACCCGCTCGGGGTTGAACAGGAACACGTTGCGGATGTTGCCGCCGGGCTGGCCCCCGTCCGTCTTGTCGACCGGGTCGATGGAGCGCCAGTCGTACGTCGGTCCGCCCGCGGCGACGATCGCGTCGATCAGCTTCCGCACCGTCTGGTCGGCGGCGACCGTGCCGTCGTCCGTCGTGCCGTTGTTGTCCTGGATCTCCTCCAGGGACAGGATGTCGGGCGACTTCAGGTTGTTCACGATCGCGGAGGCGTGCTCGGCGAAGCTGTTGTCGGAGGGGTCGAGGTTCTCGACGTTGTACGTCGCCACCGCGAGCTCGCCGCTCCACTGCTTGCGAGTCGTCTCCCGCTTCAGGCCACCGCTCTTGAGCGTGCCGAGCTCGCTCGCGACGAGGGTGTAGCCGCCGAACTCGTTGTAGTCCAGGGGGCCTGAGGTGGTGCCAGTGAGCGTGTCACCGACGTTCGCGACCGGGAAGTCGGCCACCGCGCCCAGCGACTGGATCTTCAGCCGGCCGGTGTTCTGCGAGTCGTACGAGCCGTACACGGTGCCGCCGCGGCGATTGCGGTGCTCCCACGGCTTGACCGTCACCCACAGCTCGGTGAACCGGTTGCTGGCGGTGACCACCCGAGCGTCGGCGACCTGGACGTTCATGCCCTCCAGGGACTCGTAGAGGTCCAGGGCGTACGCCGACGGCTTGAGCGTCAGGCCGTTGACCGAGCCGTTCGCGCCGCTGTCGCCGGCCGGGGTGTACGCGGCCGGGACCGACTTCGCGTCGATGACGGTGGCGGCCGGGACGGCGTTGCCGCTGGAGACGACGGTGATCGTCGGCTTGGTCAGCTGGGTCACCGACTGGTTGCCGGAGGAGGTGCCGCCCGGGACGTACTCGGAGACCGTGCCCGAGACCAGGACCGAGTCGCCGACGGCGACCCCCTGCGGGGTGGAGCCCGTGAAGACGAAGACGCCCTCGCTGGTGGCCGGATTGTCGTCCGCCTGCGGATCCTGGATCCAGAAGCCCTTGGACTTGCCGTAGGTGCGTATGCCGGTGACGATTCCGGCCACATCCGCGACCTGCTTGCCGGCGTACGGCGATATTCGGGTGCTGCCCTGAATGTCATGGATGCGCACGGAGTCCGCGTGCGCGGGGGAAGTCAGGACGACGGTGGACGCCGCGGAGCAGACGGCGGCGACGGTGAGCGCGGCGAGACGCGCGGACTTCTTGCTCGGCAACGGGATCCCTCCGGGGACATGCAGGAGTGCCGGGACGAGGGTGGAACGTGAAGCGTGTGACGAGGGTGAAACCTGTGAGGTGCGGCCGGTGGGGCGGCAACGCGCGTAGAAAATACAGTGAACAGATGTCCGCCAAATTTCTACGCGCGTAATCTCGTGCCTGGTCACGCCAGTTGTCAAGGTTTCGGCCATGTACACCGCCCGACGGGGAGATGAACCGGGCGGCATGGGTGGAAATCCGTCTAGGCTGAGCGGCTGAGCCGTGATGCGTACGGCCGTGCAGAGCGCCCCTAGGAGAACCATCCGATGCCAGACAGCTCCCCCCTGCCACCGGTACGGCTGCACCCCGAAGCGGAGCTGGCGCGGGACGCGCTGTCCACGCCGTTGCTCTCCCGAGCCGCGCGGCTGGCCCGCTGGGCCGGCCCCGACACCCGGGTCGACGCCAGCGGCGGACTCGTCGACGAGCAGTTGCCGGCCGCCGCCGAGGAACTCGCGCTGAGCGGCGACGACGCCGCCGCGTACGCCAGTGAGGCCTGGCGGGTGGCCGTCGACACCGGACTCGTCGAGATCGTCGACGAGGAGGCGGGCACTGTCGCGCCCGGCGCCGACCTCGCCCTGCTGACCGGCGGATCACCGCACGACGTGCTCGCGGTGTGGCTGGGCGCCCTGGAGACGGTGCTCGCCGACGCGAGCGTGCCCGACCTCGATGACCTGGTCGACGCGATGGACGCCGGGGGCGAGGTCGACCTCTCCTCGCTGGACTGGGACCCCGAGGCCGAGGCGGAGTTCCTCGACGGCGTGCTCGGCAACCTGTATCTGCTGACGGTCGGCGAGGACGGGCCGGGCGAGGACCCCGTGCCGCTGCCGGCCCTCGCCGCGTCGATGATCGTGCCCAGCGACATGGGCGAGCCCACCAACGACGTGCTGGAGCAGGTCTCCGACGCCATGATGCGCCTGGACGACCAGTTCCGGCTGCTGGCGCCGGTCGGCCTTGTGGAGTACCAGCCGGTGGACGAGGCGCTGATGGCGGAGGCCGAGAGCGCCGAGGCCCCGTCGGCCGTCGTCGACGACATCGACGTGTCGCGCTACGGCATGGTCCGGCTGACCCCGCTCGGCCTGTACGGGATGCGGGCGCGGCTGCTGGAGGCCGGGTTCGAGGCGCCCGCGGTCGGCGAACTCGTGGACAAGGGCGCCGACGCGCTGCTCGACGGCACGGCCACGTTTCCGCAGGCCGCGGCGCAGACCGAGACCGAGCAGTGGCTGACCCGGCGTGAACCTCTCGCCGCGGCACGGGAGTTGCTGGCGGCGGCACGGGGCGCCGACGCCGGGGCGCCACTGCGCAGGCTGCGCTGTCAGCAGGCGCTGTCGCTGGTGGGCGCGGAGGCCGAGCCGGCGCTGCGGGAGGTCCTCGACGATCCGGAGCTGGGCGGGTTGGCCCGGGTCTGGCTGACCGAGGCGGGGTTCTCGGACGTGCCCGCGCCGTCCCAGGACCTGGTGTTCTGGCTGACCATCGACACGCTCGCCGCGCAGCTGGCGGCCGAGGGGAATTCCGACGAGCTGAGGGCGCTGGTGGAGGGGCTGGCCGCGCAGCACAGCGGGTTCTTCGCGGCGGTCTGGCGGGTGGATCATCCGGCCACCGCGGATGTGCTGGAGGCGATGGGGCGGTTGCATCCGGACAAGAGGGTGGCGAAGGAGGCGCGGAAGGCTGCGTTTAAGGCGCGGTCGCAGCAGGGGGGTTGATGCCGGATCGCGGGTGCGGGTGGAGTGTGGCTGGTCGCGCAGTTCCCCGCGCCCCTTAGGGCGTTGTTCAACTGGTGTTCAGATGCGGGCGGGACTGTGGCGCCGATCGGAGTCCGCCACCTCCCACGGCACCCTCTGTCACAGGAGACACCATGTCGCTCACCCGCAGGGACTTCGCCAGAGCATCTGCCGTCACCGGTGTCGCGCTGGCGGGCAGTGCCGGTGTCTTGGCCACCGCGCCCAACGCGCTCGCGTCCACCGACACCGAGAGCGTGGGTGAGGACGCGGCGGCGTGCGGCGGTGTCGGGTACGGGCCGCTGATTCCGGATCCCGAGGGCATCGTCGCGCTGCCCGCCGGCTTCAAGTACCGCGTCCTCACCCACAGCGGCAGGACCAAGCTGGAGTCGGGTGAGTTCACCCCCTCCAACCACGACGGCACGGCCGCCTTCGCCGGGCCGCGCGGCACCACCCTCCTCGTCAACAACCACGAGCTGAAGGGCCCGCGCGCCAACTGGACGCACCCGGTCCCGCTCACCGAGGGCCTCGTCTACGACCCCGCCGCGTCCGGTGGCTGCACGGTCGTCGAGGTCCGCCCCGACGGACAGGTCGCCGAGTGGGTCGGCATCGCCGGCACCTCCACCAACTGCGCGGGCGGCAGCACCCCTTGGGGTACCTGGCTCACCTGCGAGGAGAACTCCGACCGGGCCGGCACCAACGGCATGACCAAGGACCACGGCTACGTCTTCGAGGTCGACCCCGTCGACCGGCGCGCCAACCAGGCCCCCAAGCCGCTGAAGTTCTTCGGGCGCTACGACCACGAAGCCGTCGTCATCGACCCCAGGCGCGGCCACGCCTACCTCACCGAGGACGCGTCCTCGCCCAACGGACTGTTCTTCCGCTGGACCCCGCCGAAGGGCTTCGAGTACGGCCGCGGCCGGTTCCGCACCTTGGCCGACGACGCGGGCGCCCTCCAGGCCCCCAAGTGCTTCGACTCCGGCGGCAAGTTCGTCGACGACCTGTCCCGCGCCACCAGGATCGGCACGGTGTACGGGGTGGACTGGGTGGACGTACCCGACCGCGACGCGAAGACCGTCGCCGTGCGCAAGCAGTTCGGCGCCGGTGAGGTCACCCGGGCCCGCAAGCTGGAGGGCATGTGGTGGGGCGACGGCGGCGCCTACATCGTCTCCTCCTACGCCCGCGCGGAGAGCCCCGGCGCCGCGCACGACGGCCAGGTCTGGTTCTACGACCCCAAGCGCCGCACCCTGACCCTGAAGGTCCTGCTCGGCGTCAACCCCGACCCCTCCGAGGACGGCGCCTTCGACGGCCCCGACAACATCACCGTCTCCCCGTACGGCGGCCTGATCCTCGCCGAGGACGGCGAGGGTGTCCAGCACCTCTTCGGCGCCACCGACAGCGGCCGCACCTACCCCATCGCCCGCAACGAGCTGAACGTCGGCACCGAAGAGGAGCCCGAGTACAGCGAGTTCGCCGGCGTCACCTTCTCACCCGACGGCCGGACCCTCTACGCCAACATCCAGAACCCGGGCATCCTGCTCGCCATCACCGGGCCCTGGAAGCGCCAGCGGCGGTGAGCGACAACTCCGGAATTTAATTCGCTCGCCCGGCCCGCGGCACGCTCCTACAGTTATGAACGTCCAGGTGCGAAGGCAGGACCTACTTCCACTCATAATGGGGCGGCCGCGGGTTCGAGTCCCGCCACCGGTACAACGCGCCGGTGTAGCTCAGGGGTTAGAGCACCTACGTCGGTTCCGCCGACCTCGATCTCTGGACACCACAACTTCATGCACCTTCCGGTGCGATGGCCGCGGCTACTTCTTCTCTTCCAAGAATCCCAGCCGCAGCCGACTTGATCTCGGGAGGCGCAGCTCATGGTGGGTGCCCGGTGCGCAGGCAGCGGATACTTCGGGAACTGGTGGGGAATTTTCCTCGTGCGGGTTCGAATCCCGTCATCGACTCGGGGTCGATGTGGCGGAACGGCAGACGCGCCAGTTTATAAGCACCGCGGCCGACTTCGATCTCGGGCGCCCTCCTCTTGCTGTGCCTCCCTCCGAAAACACGAATGAATTCGGGGGAATTCACCATGGCGCGATTCAACACCCGGGCCGCCAGGCCGCAGCCCACTTCCCGGGTGACCTCGACGGGACGGGTGCTGCGCACCTACGAGGGCGGCCGCGGCCGTGAGCGCGACGCGCGCTCCGAGCTCTTCCTGCTCGCCGTCTCCAATTTCGTCTCCCAGCGGACTTTCTACGAGACCGGCGCCGACCGCGACGACCGGTTCGCGCGGCTCGTGCGCGAGCTCGCCGTCACCGATCCCGAGTGGACGGCCGGCCTGCTCGGCTGGCTGCGCGGCCAGGGCAACCTCCGTACGGCCTCGGTCGTGGGCGCCGCCGAGTACGTCAGGGCACGCCTGGACGCCGGGGCCACCGACGGCCCATCGAACCGGCAGGTCATCGCCTCCGTCCTGCAGCGCCCGGACGAGCCCGGCGAGCTGCTCGCGTACTGGACGGCGCTGTACGGCCGTAACGTCCCCAAGCCCGTCAAGCGCGGCGTCGCCGACGCCGTACGGCGGCTCTACCACGGCACGTCGCTGCTGAAGTACGACACCGCGTCCAAGGGCTACCGCTTCGGCGACATCCTCAACCTGGTGCACGCGGCCCCGGACCCGGACAAGCCGTGGCAGGGCGACCTCTTCCGGTACGCCCTCGACCGCCGGCACAACCCGGACACCGCGGTACCGCCCGCGTCGAGCACCGTCCTCACCGCACACCGCGAGCTGATGGCGCTGCCCGTCGAGGAGCGGCGGGCCGTCGTCACCTCGGCGGACGGCGCCGAGCGGCTGGCCGCGGCCGGGATGACGTGGGAGGCGCTGGCGGGCTGGCTCCAGGGGCCGATGGACAAGGCGGCCTGGGAGGCCGTGATTCCGTCGATGGGCGCCATGGCGCTGGTACGGAACCTGCGGAACTTCGACGAGGCCGGTGTCTCCGACGAGGTGGCGGCCCGGGTCGCCGCCCGGATCAGCGACCCGGCGGAGGTCGTACGGTCGCGGCAGTTCCCCTTCCGGTACCTCGCCGCGTACCAGCACGCGCCCTCGCTGCGCTGGGCGTACCCGCTGGAGCAGGCGCTCGGCCACTCGCTGGCCAATGTGCCGGCGCTGCCCGGCCGGACGCTGGTGCTCGTCGACCGCTCGGGCTCGATGTTCTGGTCGCGGCTGTCCGACCGCTCGCAGCTCAACCGGGCCGACGCGGCGGCGATCTTCGGCACGGCGCTCGCGCTGCGGGCGGCGGACGCGGACCTGGTGCAGTTCGGATCGGACAGCCACCGGATCTCCTTCCGCCGTGGCGAGTCGGTGCTGAAGGTGCTGGAGCGCTTCGGTGACCTCGGCGGCACGAGCACCACCGAGGCGGTGCGCCGGCACTACCGGGGGCACGACCGGGTGCTGATCGTCACCGACGAGCAGTACGCGCCCAGCCACCACGGCGACCCGACCGAGCAGGTCCCGGCCCATGTGCCGGTCTACACCTGGAACCTCGCCGGGTACCGGGCGGGCCACGGCCCGTCGGGCCAGGGCAACAGGCACGCCTTCGGCGGTCTGTCGGACGCGGCCTTCCGGATGGTGCCCCTGCTGGAGGCCGCCCGGGACGCCGACTGGCCCTGGGCGGCCTGAGGCGGGAGCGCCCAGGAGAAGAGTGGCCCGCACCGCGTGGGGAGTGCGGGCCACTCTGCTGCCCGGACTCTTGCCTGCCCCGGAAACTGACATCTAACATTTCAGTTCATGGAGGCGATACGGCCCGTGGCCCGGACCCTGCTCAGGGACCAGGCCTACGCGGCGATCCGGGACGCCATCGTGGCCGGGGAGATCGAGCCCGGCGCGGCGGTGCGGGACGCCGACCTCGCCGAGCGGCTGGGGCTGTCCCGGGCGCCGGTGCGCGAGGCGTTCTCGCGGCTCGTGGACGAGGGGCTGCTGGAGAGCAAGCCGCAGAGCTACACCCGGGTCACACCGGTCGTGGCCGCCGAGGTGCGGGACGCGGCCGCCGTGGTCGGCGCCATGCACGAGCTGGTCACCCGGGTCGCCGTGCCCCGGCTCACGGCCGCCGACGTGGAGATCATGCGCGCCGCCAACGAGCGCTTCGCCACCGCCGTCGCGGCCGGCGAGGTGGACCTCGCCCTGCGGGCCGACGACGAGCTGCACGACGTACTGGTCCGGGTGAGCGGCAACCGCGCGGCCGCCGCCACCGTCGCCCGCTACACCCCGCTCATCCGCCGGCTGGAGCGCCGCCGCTTCGGAGAGGGCGGCAACTGCCGTTCGGCCGGACTGCACGAGCGGCTCATCGACGCCTGTGCGTCCGGGGACACGGCCACGGCGGTCCGCGTCACCGCGGAGATCTGGCGAAGCCTCGCCGACCTCGTGGACCTGGCCGACGACGACTGACCCGGGAGGACCCATGTCCCTTTCCTCGTACGACCGCTACCCCCTGCTCTTCGGCCCCTCGCCGGTCCATCCGCTGGAGCGCCTCACCGCCCACCTCGGCGGCGCCTCGCTCTGGGCGAAGCGCGAGGACTGCAACTCCGGTGTCGCCTACGGCGGCAACAAGACGCGCAAGCTGGAGTACCTGGTCGCCGACGCGCTCGCGAAGGGCTGCGACACCCTCGTCTCGATCGGCGGTGTGCAGTCCAACCACACCCGCCAGGTCGCCGCCGTGGCCGCCCGCGCCGGTCTCAAGTGCGTGCTGATCCAGGAGAGCTGGGTGGACTGGCCCGACTCCGTCTACGACAAGGTCGGCAACATCCTCGTCAGCCGCCTCGCCGGAGCCGATGTCCGCCTGGTGCGGGCCGGGTTCGGGATCGGCTTCAAGGAGAGCTGGGAGCAGGCGCTGCGGGAGGTGGAGGATTCCGGTGGCAAGCCGTACGCCATCCCGGCCGGCGCCTCCGACCATCCGCTGGGCGGCCTCGGGTTCGCCGGGTGGGCGTACGAAGTCGCCGAGCAGGAGCGGGAGTCGGGGGTCTTCTTCGACACGGTGGTCGTGTGCTCGGTGACCGGCTCGACCCAGGCGGGCATGGTCGCCGGTTTCGCCGCCCTCGAGGAGGCGGGCGGCCGTCCGCGCCGGGTCCTGGGCATCGACGCCTCGGCCAAGCCCGCCTCCACCCGTGAGCAGATCGCCCGGATCGCCCGGAACACCGGCCGGCTCATTGGCGTCGAGCGCGAGCTGACCGAGGCCGACGTCGAGCTCGACGAGCGGTACCACGCGGGCGTCTACGGCATCCCGGACGAGACCACCCTGGAGGCGATGCGGCTGGCGGCGCGGACCGAGGGCATGGTCACCGACCCCGTCTACGAGGGCAAGTCGATGGCCGGGATGATCGACCTGGTCTCACGCGGGGAGATCGAGCGGGAGTCGACGGTGCTGTACGCCCACCTCGGCGGGCAGCCGGCGCTGAACGCGTACAGCGCGCTGTTCTAGGCGGCTCGGCTGAAATCCGCTGCGGTTCGGTAGCGCCTCAAAGGGGCGCGGGGCCGTGTCGATCTGCGGCTACCGCCGCGTGGGCGCGACCAGCCACGACGGCGCCGCAGCCGATCGACGATCCATCGCCGCAATTCCAGCGGAGCGCTTAGGCGGCCACCCGGCCCTTCCAGCCGTTCCGCCTGTGGGGCCTGCCGTCGTGCCCACCTGGCCGGATACAGTGCACAGCGTGTTGGCGGACGATCAGCAGCGGGAGCCGAGAGTCGACCAGCCCGACGGCACCCGCCGCCGGGCCACGATCCATGACGTCGCACGGCTGGCCGGAGTGTCCCGCCAGACGGTCTCCCGCGCGGTCAACGACAAGGGCGAGATCGGCCCGGCCACCAAGGAGCGGGTGCTGGAGGCGGCTCGGCTGCTGGACTACCGCCCAAGCCGTTTCGCGCGCGGCCTCGTGCAGAAGGGGACCGTGGCGGTGGGACTGGTGATCCCGGATCTGATGAATCCGTTCTTCCCCGAGGTCGCCGCCGGAGTGCTGGAGGCGGCCGAGCAGCGCGGGTGGCATGTCGTGGTGTGGGATTCCCGCATCGACGAGAGCAGGGAGCGCGAGGCGCTCGACGTGCTCTCCCACCAGGCGGACGCGGTCGTGGGCTATTTCAGGAGCCCGGACGACGTGCTCGCCCGCCACCTCGGTGGTGTGCCGCTGGTGCTGCTGGAGCGCGGCCCGCAGCAGACCCGCTTCGCGGCCGTGGGGATCGACGCCGCCGCAGGGCTCGAACAGGCTATGGCGCACCTGGTCGGGGCGGGGCACCGGGCGATCGGCATGCTGGACGGCGTGCATGGCCCCGGTCCGCGCCGGCAGGCCTTCCTGGAGCAGGCCCGGCGGCACGGTCTGCCCGTGGACGAAGGCTGGACGGAGCTGTGCGACGAGCACAGCGTGGCCGGGGGTGAGGCCGGCATCGGGCGACTGCTCGACCGACGGCCCGAGATCACCGCGGTGTTCGGCTTCAACGACCTCATCGCTGTCGGCGCGATGCGCGCCGCCCGGCGCCGGGGGCGGCGGATCCCGGACGACCTGGCCGTCCTGGGCTTCGACGGACTGTCGCTGGGCGAGCTGGTGGAGCCCGCCCTGACCACCCTGCACCTCGACAAGCGGCGGCTCGGCCGGCTGGCCGTCGAGCAGGTGGCCCGGCTGAGGGCGGGCGAGGAGCCGATGAGCGGCGCGGATGCCTGGGTCATTCCCGAGCTGGTCGTGCGGGCCTCTGCCTGAGACTGCCTGACGGCCTCTGTGACCACCGGGCGCCCCCTTCGCCGAGGGCGCCCTGGGCGTCGTACGACTGCCTACAGCGCCTGTGCCGAGGGCTTCACCATGCCCCGTACGGTCCGGGACTTCACGAAGTCGCCCATGGCCGTCATCTCCCACTCACCGGAGAACTGCCTGATCAGCTTGGCCATCATCACGCCCGTCTGCGCCTCGGCGTTGGTGAGGTCGAAGCGGACCAGCTCCTCGCCGGTGCCCGCGTCGAGGAGGCGGCAGTAGGCCTTGGCGACCTCGGTGAACTTCTGGCCGGAGAACGAGTTGACCGTGAAGACCAGGCCGGTGACCTCCTGGGGCAGGCGTCCGAGGTCGACGGTGATGACCTCGTCGTCCCCGCCGCCCTCACCCGTGAGGTTGTCGCCGGAGTGGCGGATCGCGCCGTGCAGGATCTGGAGCTTGCCGAAGTAGCAACTGTCGATGTGGTTGCGCTGCGGGCCGTAGGCGATGACCGAGGCGTCCAGGTCGATGTCCTTGCCGCGGTACGCAGGCTCCCAGCCGAGGCCCATCTTGACCTGGGAGAGCAGGGGGCGGCCGCCCTTGACGAGGGAGACGGTCTGGTTCTTCTGGAGGCTGACGCGGCCCTTGTCGAGGTTGATCTTCCCGGCGCCCGGCGCGGGCGGGGCGGGCGGCGCCGCGGGGGCCGGGGGAGCGGCCGGGGTGGTCATGGGCGGGGCCGGCGGGGTGACCGGGGGCTGCATGGTCGGCTGCGGCGGGGCCACGGGGGCGGCCGGGGCCGGTTCCTCGACCGTGACGCCGAAGTCGGTGGCGATGCCGGCCAGGCCGTTGGCGTAGCCCTGGCCGACCGCGCGGGCCTTCCAGGCGCCGCCCCGCAGATAGACCTCGACGATCACCAGTGCCGTCTCGGTGCCGAGCTGCGGGGGCGTGAACGTGGCCAGGACGCTGTTGTCGTCCGCGTTGCGGATGGTGGCCGTCGGTTCGATGCCCTGGAAGGTCTGGCCGGCGGCGTCCGGGCTGGCGGTGACGACGATCTTCTCGATGCCCGGGGGTACGGCCGTCGTGTCGACCGTGATCGCGTCGGGGCTGGTGCCGCCGCCCGAGCGGTACGTCACGCCCGGGCCGCTGGGCTGGTTGTAGAAGATGAAGTCGTCGTCGGAGCGCACCTTGCCGTCGGCGGTGAGCAGCAGGCCCGATACGTCGAGCCGCACCGGGGCGGCGACGTCCACCGTCACACGCGCGGCGGAGAGAGGGATGTTCGAGCCGGGGGTCATAGCTGTCATGCCCGGTGAACGAGCGGAGGCGCTTTACCGTTCCCTTACCTGGCAAACGGGTGCAGCGCCTCCGCCCTGACCTACGGCACCACCACGATCTTGCGCCCCACCCCGGACGCGAACTGCTCCAGTGCCTGCGGGTAGCGGTCCAGCGGGATGCGGTCGCTGATGAAGATCTCCGGGTCGAGGACGCCGCCGGCGAACAGCTCCGCCGCGCGCTCGAAGCTGTGGAGCACCGCCATGGAGCCGGTGATGGTGATCTCCTGGTTGTAGATGCGGTACGGGTCGATCGTCACGCGCGTCGCGTAGTCCGCCACCCCGAACTGCAGGAAGGTGCCCGCCTTGGCGACCCGGTCCAGTCCGTCCTGGATCGCCGCCGCGTTGCCCGTGGCGTCCACGACCAGGTCCCAGCCCTGCGGGCGGTCCAGCTCGTCGGGGTTCGCGGCGGACGCCGAGACGCCGAGCCTGCGTGCGGTCTCCAGGCGGGCCGGGTTCACGTCCACCATGTCCACGCTGGCCGCGCCGGTCCGCTTGGCCAGCTCCAGCATCATCAGGCCCATCGTGCCCGAGCCGTAGATGAGGACGTGCGCGCCGAGGCGGGACTGCAGGACGTCGTAGCCGCGTACCGCGCACGACAGCGGTTCCACGAGCGCCGCGTCCTGCGTGCGCACGTGTTCCGGCAGCTTCACGCAGTTCGCCACGGGGGCCACCGCGTACCGCGCCGCGCCGCCGGCCGTCGTGACGCCGATCGCCGCCCAGCGCTCGCACAGGTTGTTGTGGCCGGTACGGCAGTAGCGGCACTCGTAGCAGTACAGCGACGGGTCGACCGCGACCCGGTCGCCCGCCGACAGCTCCGTGACCTGGGTGCCCACCGCGACGACCTCGCCCGCGAACTCGTGTCCGGGCACGATCGGCAGCTTCGGGGCGAACTCGCCTTGGAGGATGTGCAGATCGGTTCCGCACAGGCCGCACGCCGCGACCTCGACCACGACGTCGCGCGGTCCTGGCGTCGGGTCCGGGACCTCGGCGACGACGGCCTTGCCCACGGACTCGATGACGGCGGCCTTCATTTCACGGCTCCCAACGACAGGCCCTGGACCAGCTTGTCCTGGGCGGCGAACCCCGCGGCGAGCACCGGCAGGGAGATGACGAGCGACGCGGCGCACACCTTGGCCAGGAACAGGCCCTGGCTGGTGATGAAGCCGGTCAGGAAGACGGGGGCGGTCTCCGCCACCACGCCGGTCAGCACGCGGGCGAACAGCAGCTCGTTCCAGCTGAAGATGAAGCAGATCAGGGACGTCGCCGCGATGCCCGGCAGGGCGATGGGGGCGACCACGCGCCACAGGATCGTCGGCAGCCGCGCGCCGTCGATCTGCGCCGCCTCGATGATCGCGACCGGCACCTCGGAGAGGAAGGACTGCATCATCCACACCGCGATCGGCAGGTTCATGGCCGTGTAGAGGATGACCAGCGCCCAGATGTTGTCGAGCAGGCCGGTGTTCTTCGCGAAGAGATAGATCGGCAGCAGGCCCGCCACCAGCGGCAGCATCTTGGTGGAGAGGAAGAAGAACAGGACGTCCGTCCACTTCTTCACCGGGCGGATCGACAGCGCGTAGGCGGCAGGTAGCGCGAGGCACAGCGTCAGCAGCGTCGAGGCCACCGAGGCCGTCGCCGAGTTGATCAGCGAGGGCCAGGGGCTGGCGCCGCCGCCCGCGCCGAAGAACTCGCGATAGCCGTCGAGGGTGAGCGAGGCGGCGACGGAGGGCGGGTTGGTCGCCGCGTCCGCCTCGGAGTGGAAGGACGTCAGGACCATCCAGAGGATGGGCAGGACGAAGAGGATGCCGGCCAGCCAGGCGGCGATTCCCAGGGCCGCGCCCTGGAGCCGGGCGCGGGGCCGTGTCGGGCGCGGGCCGGCGGTGGTGAGCGTGGCGGTCATCAGCGGGACACCTCCGCGCGGAACAGGGACGACACCACGCGCAGGGCGAAGGTCGCGAGGATGATCGAGCCGATGACGACGATGACGCCGGCCGCCGAGGCGAGTCCGTTCTCGTGCGCCTGGTAGAAGGTCTGGTAGATGGTGTACGGCAGGTTCGCGGTGCCCAGGCCGCCGGAGGTGATGGTGTACACCGCGTCGAAGTTCTGCACGATGTAGATCGAGCCGAGCAGCACGCTCAGTTCGATGTAGCGGCGGATGTGCGGCAGCGTCATATGGACGAACACCTGCCAGTCGTTCGCGCCGTCCACCCGGGCCGCCTCCAGCAGTTGCGGGTCGCGGCTCTGCAGTCCGGCGAGCAGGATCAGCGTCATGAACGGCGTCCACTGCCAGATCAGCGAGGCCTCGACCGCGATCAGCGGCATCTCGGAGATCCAGTCCGGCTGCACCGCCCCGTCGCCCCCGATCCAGTGCAGGATGCCGTTGAACAGGCCGTACTCGGGGTTGAAGAGCACGTGCTTCCACAGCAGCGCGGCCGCGATCGGCACCAGCAGGAACGGGGCGATGAGCATGGTCCGCACCGCTGCCCGGCCGCGGAACTTCCGGTCCAGCAACAGGGCCAGGACCAGGCCGAGCACCAGGCTGACGAGTACGACCGTCGCGGTCAGCAGGATCGTCGTCCACACCGACTTGCGCAGTTCGGGCGTGCTGAGCACTTCCGAGTAGTTGGCGAAGCCGGCGAAGTGGCGGTCGTCCGGGTAGAGGGCGTTCCAGTCGAAGAACGAGATGACCAGGGTGGCCACGAAGGGGAGCTGCGTCACGACGATCATGAAGATCAGCGCGGGCAGCAGCGGGGCCCGGGTGGCCCAGGCGCGCATGCGGTTCGGCCGGCGGGCCGCCGGCCGCTCGGGAGCGGCGGCGACCCGGGTGGGGGGAGTCGTGACGGTCATGGCTACTGGTACTTCTTTCCGACGGCCTCGGCGAGCTTCTGCGACTTGCTCAGGGCGCTGTCCACGGACTGACGGCCGGCGATCGCGGCGCTGATCTCCTGGGAGACCTTGGTGCCCAGGTCGGTGAACTCGGGGATGCCGACGAACTGGATGCCGGGCGCGGGCCGGGGCTGCACGCCCGGGTCCTCGGGCTTGGCGTTCGCGATGGCGTCCCGGGTGACGTCCGCGAAGGCGGCCGCGTCCTTGCGGTACTCCGGGATGTCGTAGGTCGACGCCCGCTTGCCGCCGGGCACGTTGGCCCAGCCGATCTTCTCGCCGACGAGCTTCTCGTAGTCCTTGCCGGAGGCCCAGGAGATGAACTTCCAGGCGTTCTCGGCGTTCTTGGACGCCTTCTGGACGCCCCACGCCCAGGTGTAGAGCCAGCCGGAGCTGTCGGTCTTCTCGACCGGCGCGGGGACGTAGCCGATCTTGCCCTTGACCGGGGAGCCGGAGGCCTCCAGGGAGCCGGCGCCGGCGGTGGCGTCGTACCACATGGCCGTCTTGCCCTGGGTCATGTTGTTCAGGCACTCGGCGTAGCCGGACTGCGCGGCGCCGGACTCGCCGTGCTTGCGGACCAGGTCGACGTAGAACCGGGTGGCCTCCTTGGTCTCCTTGGAGTCGAGCCGGGCGTTCCAGTCCTTGTCGAACCAGGTGCCGCCGTAGGTGTTGATGACCGTGGTCAGCGGTGCCATGACCTCGCCCCAGCCGGGCAGGCCGCGCAGGCAGATGCCCTTCATGCCGGACTCGGCCGCGTCCACCTTGGCGGCGATGTCGGCGACCTGCTGCCACGTGGGCTTGGCGGGCATGGTCAGGCCCGCCTTCTGAAGGACGTCCTTGCGGTACATCAGGAAGGAGGACTCGCCGTAGAAGGGCTCACCGTAGAGCTTGCCGTCCTCGGCGGTGAGGGCCTGTGTCATCGGCTTGAGGATGTCGTCCTGGTCGAAGGCGGTGTCGCCCTTGACGTACTCGTCCAGGGAGTGGAGCCACCCGTTCTTGGCGTAGATCGGGATCTCGTAGTTGCTCAGGGTGGCGACGTCGTACTGGCCCGCCTGGTTGGCGAAGTCCTGGCTGATCTTGTCGCGGACGTCGTTCTCGGGCAGGACGGTGAAGTTCACCTTGATCCCGGTGTCCTTGGTGAAGTTGTCGGCGGTGAGCTTCTGCAACTCGACCATCTGCGGGTTGTTCACCATCAGGACGTTGATGGACTTGCCGTCGGAGGATCCGGACCCGCCGGCGCCCGCGCAGGCGGCGAGCGGAGTGATCAGCGTCCCTACGGCTGCCACGAGAAGGATGGATCGTGGCGCGCGTCGGCTCTGGGTTCGCATGCTGGTGCTCCTGGACATTTAGCGACAAAGGGGACGGTTGTGGGTATGGGGGTGCCCTAGGGGGTGGGTCGGTTGGATTTCTGGATCTTCGGTTGGGGGGGTGCTTGGGGTGGTGGCGCGGACGTCAGACGCGGATGACCTGTGGTCCCAGCAGCGAGTAGCGGTGGGCCTCGGCCGCGGGGAGCAGGGTGCTCGTCACGATCGCCTCCAGCGCGCCGACCTCGGCGAACCGGCAGAAGCTGACCGCTCCGAACTTGGTGTGCACCCCGGCGAAGATCGTGCGCCGCGCGGACCGGATCGCCTGCGACTTGACCTCGCTGACCGCCGGGTCGGGCGTGGTCAGGCCGTGGTCGCGGGAGATGCCGTTGGCGCCGATGAACGCCAGGTCGATGACGAAGCCGGACAGCATCTTCGTCGTCCAGTGATCGACGGTGGCCAGCGTGCCGGAGCGCACCCGGCCGCCGAGCAGCAGTACGGAGACCTTCTCGGCCTCGGCGAGGGCGCCCGCGACCGGCAGGGACGCGGTGACCACGGTCAGCGGCCGGTCCGTGGGCAGGGACTCGGCGACGAGCTGCGGGGTGAAGCCCTCGTCGACGAAGACCGTCTCGGCGTCCCCGAGCAGCCCGGCGGCCGCGGCCGCGATCCGGCGCTTCTCGGGCACATGGCTGGTGGCGCGGAAGGCGAGCGTCGTCTCGAAGCCGGCGCTCTCCACGGGGTAGGCGCCGCCGTGGGTGCGGCGGAGCAGGCCGTGGTCCTCCAGGACGCGCAGGTCCCGGCGCACGGTCTCCTTGGCGACACCGAGTTCCGTGGCGAGCGCGGTGACGTCGACCGAGCCGGTGGCCCGTGCGAGGCGCACGATCTCACGCTGGCGTTCCTCGGCGGTCTTCGCCGTATTCGCCGTCGTCATCGTCGACACCCGCTTCCGTGCTGTGCTGCCTGACTCGGTCGCCTCGGGGGTGACCGGGCCGTGTTGCCCGTTCGGGCCCGGTGGGGCCCATGGGGGAAGTTCTACAGCGGCAAAGCGGGACTGAACAGGCCTGTTGCCGGGCCGATGCTGCCCGTTTGTGCCCGTTCGACTCGGCGCGTGACCGTCTCGGACCTGGGTGGCCGTAGATCGCGACGTGAGATCGGGCAGCGCGGATGCCCGAATGCGGAAGCGGACGGGCCCGTTCGGTGCCCGTCCGCCTCTTCCGCACGCCCGTTTCGGTCAGTACGGCCAGACGGGCGGGTCGCTCACGAAGTGACCGCCCAGGTAGGCGTGCGCGACGTTCTCCGGGTCGAGCTCGCCCTGCTCGGCGATCAGCTTCTCGGCGTAGGGCTCGGAGTCGTCCCGCGGCTCGTAGCCGAGGGCGCGGGCGGTGGTCAGGTCCCACCACAGGCGGGTGTTCGCCGAGGAGCCGTAGACGACCGTGTGCTCGACGTTCTCGGCGGTCAGGGTCGCGTGGAAGAGGCGGGCGCCGTCGGCGGGGCTCATCCACACCGAGAGCATGCGGACGCTGGTCGGCTCGGGGAAGCAGGAGCCGATGCGCACGGACACCGTCTCCAGGCCGTGCTTGTCCCAGTAGAACTGGGCGAGGTCCTCGCCGAAGGACTTGGACAGGCCGTAGAAGGTGTCGGGGCGGTGCGGGGTGTCGACGGGGATCAAGGGGTCGTCGCCCTGCGGGCGGGGCGTGAAGCCCACCGCGTGGTTGGAGGAGGCGAACACGATCCGCCCGACGCCCTCCTCGCGCGCGGCTTCGTACAGGTTGTACGTCCCCTCGATGTTCGCCTTGAGGATCTTCTCGAACGGGGCTTCCAGGGAGATGCCCGCGAGGTGGATGATCGCGTCGACGCCGCGTACGGCCTCGCGCAGCGCGTCCCGGTCGGCCAGATCGGCGACGATCGTGTCCGGCTCGCCCTCGATCGGGCGCAGGTCCAGCAGCCGCAGCTCGTAGCCGTACGCCGGGAGCAGGTCCCGCATCAGGGTGCCGAGTCCGCCGGCGGCGCCGGTGAGCAGAACGGTGCGGGGCGCTGGCATCCTCGGTTCTCCTTCGATCGGCGGCCGTATGGGTGCCCGGTATTCACATGCGTGGACTAGTTAAGGATCATCGTCCTTTCTCGTCAAGGGTGGTGCGACATGTGTTCATAAACATAAACTCTGATCAGGATGCTGCATCACCTGTGCCGCTGCACCGCCTCCTGCTTCTCACCCGTCCTCGTCCTAGGGAGAGCCCGTGACGCCTGCCCCCCTCGCCGCACGACTGAGCATTCCCACCGGGCCCCTGTTCTTCCCCGTCACGGCGTACGGCCCCGACGGCGCCGTCGCCCTCGACACCTACCGCACCCATGTGCGCCGCGGCGTCGAGGCCGGGGCCGCCGCCGTCTTCGCCTGCTGTGGCACCGGGGAGTTCCACGCGCTCACGCCCGAGGAGTACGAGGTGTGCGTACGGGCCGCCGTCGAGGCCACGGACGGACGCGTGCCGGTCGTCGCGGGCGCCGGGTACGGCACCGCCCTCGCCGTGCGGTACGCGCACCTCGCCGAGGGCGCCGGCGCGGACGGGCTGCTCGCCCTGCCGCCGTATCTCGTCGTCGCCGGGCAGGAGGGGCTGCTGCGGCACTACAGGGAGATCGCCGCGGCGAGTGCGCTGCCCGTCATCGTCTACCAGCGCGACAACGCCGTGTTCACCCCGGACACCGTCGTGGAGCTGGCCCGCACGGACGGCGTCATCGGCCTCAAGGACGGCCTCGGCGACCTGGACCTCATGCAGCGGATCGTCAGCGCCGTACGCACGGCAGTCCCCGGCGACTTCCTCTACTTCAACGGCCTGCCGACCGCCGAGCAGACCCAGCTCGCCTACCGGGCGATCGGCGTCACGCTCTACTCCTCCGCCGTGTTCTGCTTCGCCCCCGAGATCGCGCTCGCCTTCCACGGCGCGCTGGAGAGGGGCGACGACACGACCGCGGGCCGCCTCCTGGACGGCTTCTACCGCCCCTTCGTCGAGCTGCGCGCCCAGGGCCGCGGATACGCCGTCGCCCTCGTCAAGGCGGGCGTACGGCTGCGCGGACTGGACGTGGGGGAGGTCCGCCCGCCGCTGCACGAGCCGAGCGAGGATCATGTCAAGCAACTCGCGCAGGTGATCGAACGCGGCTACGCGCTGCTGGAGAAGGAGCCGGAGGACACCAAGTGAAGGCGTCGACATTCGTCTACCCCTGGGACGTCAACGCAGACCCGGAGGCACCCGGCAGGATCGCCGCCCTCGGCGTGCGACAGGTGACACTCGCCGCCGCCTACCACTCCACCCGCGCCCTCACCCCCCGCCACCCGCGCCACCGCATCGTCACCGCCGAGCACGCGGCCGTGCTCTACCCGACGGACGACCGGTGGCAGGGCCGTGAGCTGCGCCCGTACCCGGCCGGCGACTGGGCGCCCGGCGACGCCTTCGGCGAGGCCGCCGCCGCGCTCGCGGACGCCGGTGTGGAGGTGCACACCTGGGTGGTCCTCGCGCACAACTCCCGCCTGGGCGCCGAGCATCCGCACACCTCGGTCGTCAACGCCTACGGCGACCGCTACCCCTGGGCCCCGTGCATCGCACAGCCCGCCACGCGCGCGTACCTCGTCGACCTCGCCGCCGAGGCCGCCGTACGGCCCGGGGCGCGCGGCACCGAACTGGAGTCCCTGGGCTGGTACGGGCTGCAGCACCTGCACGCCCACGACAAGACCGGCGGGGTCCCGCTCGGCGACGCCGGGATGTACCTGATGGCGCTGTGCTTCTGCCCCACCTGCCGGGAGGGCTACGGCGCCCAGGGCCTGGACGCCGACGAGCTGGCGGCCGCCGTACGCGCCGCGCTCGAACCGCTGTGGCAGGGGGAGCCGGACGACGGGGGCTGGACCGGGGTCGAGAAGCTGCTCGGCTCAAAGACGGCGGCGGCCACGCGCGCGTGGCGCGACGAAACCGCCCGTACGCTCCAGGAGGCGGCCATCCGGGCGGTCCGCCGGGCCGCTCCCGACGGCTTCCAGGTGCTGCTGCACGCCGACCCGGTGACGTACCACGTCGGCGCGAACCCCGGCGTGGACCCCGCGCACATCCTGTCCGTCGCGGACGGCGTGGTCGTGCCCTGCGCGGGCGGACCCGGTCTGCTGACGCCCTTCGCCGAGCAGGGCCGCGAAGGCGCCGTCATCGCCGCCAACCTCGGTGTGGTCTCCGGGATGGGCGGCAGCCCGGGCACGCTCGCGGCGGACGCCGCACGCGCGCGTGAGCTGGGCGCCACTGAAATCCGGCTCTATCACGCGGGGTTGGCGTCGGACGGCGACCTGGTGGCGGTACGCGAGGGGCTCGCCGCGCTCTGAAACAGCGGCAGGGCCGTCATCAGCCACACCAGGCCCAGTACGGCCGACAGCAGCCGCACGTCGAGCAGTTCGACCAGGACCGCCCCGGCCGCCAGCCCGAGCACGTTCGGCGTGAACACGAGCGTGTTGGCCGTGGCGGCGGTACGGCCGAGCAGCGCGTCCGGGGTCTCGCGCTGCACGGCGGTGAGCGCGGCGATCAGCACACAGGGCAGCCCGGCGCCGATCGCCGCGCTGCACGCCAGGGCCAACGGGTCGGACGGGATCGCGCGCAGGCCCGCGGCGACGGCCGTGAGGGCGATGCCGTACGCGGCGAATCGGCGTTCGCCGAGCCGCCGCAGCGCCGGGCCGGAAAGCAGCCCGATCGCCACCGAACCGGCGCCCTGGACGGCGTACAGCACACCGGCGTACGCGGGGACGTGCCCGAGGCCGTCGATGACGGCGTAGATCAGCGCGCCGTTGAGACCGGCGAACAGCATGGTGGTGCCGCCGGCCAGGACGAGCGGCCGCAGCCGGGGATGCGTCCACAGGTGGCGGGCGCCCTCCATGGTCTGCGCCCGCCAGCCGCCGGCCGGTGGCTCGGGCCTGCTCTCGCGCACGCGCAGGCACGCGTACAGGCCGGTCGCGAGCACGAAGGTGACGGCGTCGAGCAGGGCGACGTGCGCGCCGCCGTACGCCGCGTAGAGGCCGGCGCCGGCCAGCGGGGCGAGGAGTTTCATGCCCTCGTTGGCAGTCATGCGCAGCCCGTTGAAGTCGCCGAGCAGGGAGGCCGGGACGGCGTTCGCGACGAGGGCGGACTCGGCGGCGTCGTGGACGACGCCCGCGGCGCCGTAGCCGAACAGGACCGCGAACACCAGCCAGACCCGGTCCGCCGAATCGACGGCGAACAGGGTCGGCAGCAGCGCGGCCAGGAGCAGGTTCAGGCCGATCAGCAAGGGCTTGCGGCGGACGCGGTCGGCGAGCGTGCCGAGCAGCGGGCCGGCCAGGGTGGGCGCCCACATGGCGAGCAGGCACAGCGCGGCCAGACCGTCGGAGCCGGTGAGGTCCTTCACCCATACGCCGGAGGCCAGCCACAGCGCCGAGGTACCGAAGCCGGAGACCACGACTCCGGCGAGATACAGGCCCGCGTCGCGGTGGCGCAGGACGCGCGGGAGCGCGCAGGTGGTGGTGGTCGTCATGCCTGGCCACTGTGCGGCTAAGGCGGGGGTGCGGGGATCGGGAAAGTGCCCGAGATTCGTCCTGTACCGGCGATGAGTTTCGCCCCCGCCGCCGGTCAACCTCTCAGGAACAGACCGATGAGGAGCCGGCCCATGACTGACAGCACCCTCGACCTCGAACCACAGACCCGCGTCATCGCCCGCCTCGCGGACGGCGTCCGTGACGACCAGTTCACGGACCGCACTCCGTGCCCGGAGTACACGGTGCGCAACCTGCTGGGGCACCTGCTCGGGCTGACCGTCGCCTTCCGTGACGCGGGCCGCAAGGATCTGGGCCCCACGACGGACACCAGCCCGGAGGCCGCACTACCGGACATCGGGCCGGGCTGGCGCGAGGAGCTGCCCAAGGTCCTCGCGGAACTGGCCGAGGTATGGCGTGACCCGGCCGCCTGGACCGGCGAGACCCGTGCGGGCGGCGTGCCGCTGACGGGCGAGGAGGCGGGCGTCGTCGTCACGGACGAGCTGGTGATCCACGGCTGGGACCTGGCGCGGGCGACCGGCCAGCCGTACGCCCCCGACCCGGCCGCCCTGCAGCTCTCCTACGGCATGCTGCTCGCGGCCGCCGACGCCCCGAGCCGCGGCGGCGGCATCTTCGGCCCGGTCGTTCCCGTCCCGGACGACGCGGCGCTGCTCGACCGGGCGGTGGGGTTGAGCGGGCGGGATCCGCAGTGGCGGGCGTAGCCGACCAGGACCTGTCTTACCAGCCGTGATCAGCAGAAAGAGCTGTGACCGGCAGAAAGAGCCGTGACCAGCAGAAAGAAGGGAACCGCCGTCATGTCACTCGTCCGTGTCCAAAACTTCTCCATCTCGCTCGACGGCTTCGGCACCGGTGAGGGCCTGAGCCGGGACGAGCCGTTCGGTCACGCCGGCGAAAGGCTGCACGAGTGGATGTTCGCCACCCGGTGGTGGAACGAGGTGACCGGCGGGTCCGGCGGGTCGGGCGGTATCGACGACGCCTTCGCGCGGCAGTTCGCGCCCGGGATCGGCGCCGAGATCATGGGCGCCGGGAAGTTCGGCTACCCCGGATGGCACGAGGACCCGGAGTGGAAGGGGTGGTGGGGACCCAACCCGCCGTTCCACACACCGACCTTCATCCTCACCCACCACCCGCGCCCGTCGATCGAGATGGAGGGCGGCACGACGTTCCACTTCCTCGACACCTCGCCCGCCGAGGCGCTCAAGACGGCCCGCGAGGCCGCGGACGGCAAGGACGTACGCATCGGCGGGGGGCCCACCGTGGTCCGCGACTTCTTCGCCGCCGGGCTCATCGACCACATGCACGTCGTGGTGGCCCCGATCCTGCTCGGCCGCGGCGTACGCCTCTGGGACGAACTGGAGGGCCAGGAGAAGGACTACGAGGTCGAGGCCACCTCCGCACCCAGCGGAGTCACCCATCTGACGTTCACGCGCAGGGGTCTGTGACCTCCTGATCCTCTCGTCCGGACGAGGCGACCTCAACTTCCTTTGTCAGAAGCATTGACGAAACATGCGTGCCCTCCTACCTTCATCGCGTCGTACTTCGTACGTCATATATGAGACGCGATACGTGAGATCCCATACGCGAGATCAGAGATCCCGCGAAGATCCGAGAGGCGCGCATGACCTCTGTGCCCACGCCGATCCCCTCGCGCACGCAGTTCGTGCTGGAGGAGATCAAACGCCGCATCCTCACCGGGCAGTTGACGCCTGGTCAGGCTCTGGTCGAGACCGAGCTCGCCACGCAGTTCGGGGTGTCGAAGACCCCGGTGCGCGAGGCGCTGAAGACGCTCGCCGGGACAGGCCTGGTCGTGATGAGCCAATACAAGGGCGTCACGGTGCGCATGGTGGACGCGGACATGGCGCGCGAGGTCTACGACGTGCGGCTGCTCCTCGAACCCGAGGCGCTCAAGCGGGCCGTGCGGCGCGGAGCCTCCCTCGACGCCGCCCGTGACGCGCTGACCCGCGCCGACGCCGCCACCGACACCGCCGAACGCTCCCTCGCCAACCGGGAGTTCCACCGCGCCCTGTATCTGCCCTGCGGCAACCCGCTGCTCGGCCGGATGCTCGACGAGGTCCGCGACCAGGCCGCCCTCGTCTCGGCCGTCGCCTGGGCCGCCTCGCCCTCCTGGGAGCGGGAGGCTGGCGAGCATCGGGAGATCCTGCGGCTGGCGCTCGAAGGGGACGCGGACGGCGCCGGGCGCGCCCTGCACGCCCACATCGCGTCGTTCGTGCGACGGGCCTTCCCGGACGCGGGGGTCGAGGCCCAGGGAGAGGACGGTCCGGCATGACAACGACGTTCGAGTCCCAGCGGACGGCCCTGGCCGACGTGGTGGCGATCCCGGTGACCCCGTTCGCCGAGGACGGACGCGTGGACCAGGACGCCCACCGGGCCCTGCTGCGTCGTCTGCTCGACGGGGGCGTCACCACGCTCACCCCCAACGGCAACACCGGCGAGTTCTACGCCCTCGCCCCCGAAGAGCGCCGCCTCGTCACCGAGATGACCATCGACGAGGCCGGCGACCGGTCCGTGATCATCGTCGGCGTCGGGCACGACATCCCCACCGCCATCGCCTCCGCCCGGCACGCCCGTGAGCTCGGCGCCCAGATGGTGATGGTCCACCAGCCCGTCCACCCGTACGTCGCCCAGCGCGGCTGGGTCGACTACCACCGCGCCATCGCCGAGTCCGTGCCCGAGCTCGGCGTCGTGCCCTACATCCGCAACGCCCAGCTCACCGGCGCGCGCCTGGCCGAACTCGCCGACCACTGCCCGAACGTCATCGGCGTGAAGTACGCCGTCCCGGACGCCGCCAAGTTCGCCGCGTTCGCCCGCGACGCCGGACTGGAGCGGTTCGTGTGGGTCGCCGGGCTGGCCGAGCCGTACGCGCCCTCGTACTTCTCCGCCGGCGCCACCGGCTTCACCTCGGGCCTGGTGAACGTCGCCCCGGCCGTCTCGCTGAACATGATCGAGGCGCTTCGATCCGGGGACTACCCGGGCGCGATGAAGGTCTGGGAGCAGATCCGCCGCTTCGAGGAGCTGCGCGCCGCGAACGGCTCCGCCGACAACGTCACCGTCGTCAAGGAGGCCCTCGCCTCCCTCGGCCTGTGCCGCCGCGACGTCCGCCCGCCGAGCAGGGAGCTGCCCGAGGACGAGCGCGCCGAGGTCGCCGCGATAGCCGCCGGGTGGTCGATATGACCGGCTCAGAGCGCATGCGCCCGGAGGAACTGCGCAGCCATCAGTGGTACGGCACCGAGGGCCAGTTGCGCACCTGGTCGCACAACGCCCGCATGCGCCAGCTCGGCTACGAGGCGGAGGAGTACCGGGGCCGCCCGGTGATCGCCGTCCTCAACACCTGGTCCGACATCAACCCCTGCCACGTCCATCTGCGCGAGCGCGCCGAGGCCGTCAAGCGGGGGGTGTGGCAGGCCGGGGGCTTCCCGCTCGAGTTCCCGGTCTCCACGCTCTCGGAGACGTACCAGAAGCCCACCCCGATGCTCTACCGCAACCTGCTCGCGATGGAGACGGAGGAGCTGCTGCGGTCGTATCCGATCGACGCGGCGGTGCTGCTCGGCGGCTGTGACAAGTCGACACCGGCGCTGCTGATGGGCGCGGCCTCCGCCGACGTACCGTCGATCTTCGTGCCCGCGGGACCGATGCTGCCGGGGCACTGGCGTGGTGAGACCCTCGGGTCCGGCACCGACATGTGGAAGTACTGGGACGAGCACCGCGCGGGCAACCTGACCGACTGCGAACTGCGGGAACTCCAGGGCGGGTTGGCGCGCTCGCCGGGGCACTGCATGACCATGGGCACCGCCTCCACGATGACCGCGGCGGCCGAAGCCCTCGGCATGACCCTGCCGGGCGCCTCCTCGATCCCGGCCGTCGACTCCGGGCACGAGCGGATGGCCGCCGCCTCCGGGCGCCGCGCCGTGGAACTCGCCTGGACCGCCCTCAAGCCCTCCGAGATCCTCACCCGCGAGGCCTTCGAGGACGCCGTCACCACGGTGCTCGGGCTCGGCGGCTCCACCAACGCGGTCATCCACCTGATCGCCATGGCGGGACGGGCCGGCATCGAGCTCGCTCTCGACGACTTCGACCGCATCGCCCGCACCGTCCCGGTACTGGCCAACGTGCGGCCCGGCGGACAGACGTACCTCATGGAGGACTTCTACTTCGCCGGCGGTCTGCCCGCCTTCCTCTCGCGGATCACCGACCTGCTCCACCTGGACCGGCCGACCGTGACCGGCACCCTGGGCGAGCGGATCGAGGGCGCCGTCGTCCACGACGACGACGTCATCCGCACCCGCGACAACCCGGTCGCCGGCGAGGGCGGCGTCGCCGTACTACGGGGCAACCTCTGCCCGGACGGCGCCGTCATCAAGCACATCGCCGCCGAGCGGCACCTGCTCAAGCACACCGGTCCGGCCGTCGTCTTCGACGACTACAAGACCATGCAGCGCACCATCAACGACCCGTCGCTCGGCATCACCGCCGACAGCGTGCTGGTGCTGCGCAACGCCGGTCCCAAGGGTGGGCCGGGCATGCCCGAGTACGGCATGCTGCCGATCCCCGACCACCTGCTGAAGCAGGGCGTACGGGACATGGTGCGGATCTCCGACGCCCGGATGAGCGGCACGAGCTACGGCGCCTGCGCGCTGCACATCGCGCCCGAGTCGTACGTCGGCGGACCGCTGGCACTGGTGCGGACCGGCGATCTGATCACCCTGGACGTCGAGGCGCGCACCCTCCAACTCGACGTGGACGACGAGGAGTTGGAGCGCCGCCGGGCCGAGTGGACACCGCCGCCCGCGCGCTACGAGCGCGGCTACGGCGCGCTCTACAACGAACAGATCACCCAGGCCGACACCGGCTGCGACTTCGAGTTCTTGGCCCGCCCGGGCAAGTCCCCAGCCCCATACGCAGGCTGACAACAACGCCGTAAAGAGGCGCGGGGAACTGCGCGACCAGCCCCAACGCACCCGCAGCCGCCACACAACCACAAGAGGCATCCCGTACCGCGAAACCGGGACCGACCTCCGCATATCGAGAAAGCGCTTCCTGCACCACAAGCAAGCCGCACGCACGACGTACCGAGAACGGAGACCAGTCATGGCCCAAGCCGCAGCCGTGGCGAAACCGCCCGCGCCACCGAGGCGGCGCCGTGCCTCCGCCACGCCGCGCAGGCTCCCGTATCTGCTGATCGCCCCGGCGGCCCTGCTCATGCTGGGCTTCATCGCCTACCCGGTCATCAGCGTCTTCTACTACAGCCTGCAGGAGTACAACCCCACCAAACCGTGGCGGAACGGCTTCGTGGGCTTCGACAACTTCGTCCACGCCTTCACCGAGGACCCGCTGTTCTGGGACACGCTGACCTTCAGCGCCAAGTGGGTGTTCGTCGAGGTCGGTCTGCAGCTCCTGTTCGGGCTCGCGCTCGCGCTGATCGTCAACCAGACCTTCGTGGGCCGGGCGCTGGGCCGCGCCATGGTCTTCTCCCCGTGGGCCGTCTCCGGCGTGCTGACCTCCGCGATCTGGGTGCTGCTCTACAACTCCCAGACCGGCATCACCCGTTACCTCGCCGACGCGGGCATCGGCTCCTACGGCACGAGCTGGCTGTCGGACACCGGCACCGTGTTCTGGGCCGCGATCGTCGCCGACCTGTGGCGCGGCGTGCCCTTCTTCGCGATCCTCATCCTCGCCGACCTCCAGTCCGTCTCGAAGGACCTGTACGAGGCCGCCGAGGTCGACGGGGCCAGCCGGATCAAGCAGTTCTGGCACATCACCCTGCCCCACCTGAAGGACGCGATCATCCTCTCCACACTGCTGCGCGCGGTGTGGGAGTTCAACAACGTCGACCTGCTCTACACCCTCACCGGCGGCGGGCCCGCGGGCGTGACCACGACGCTGCCGCTGTACGTCGCCAACACCTCCGTCGACGCCCACAACTTCGGCTACGCGTCCGCCCTGACCACCGTCGCGTTCGTGATCCTGCTCTTCTGCTCGATCGTCTATCTGCGGCTGAGCAAGTTCGGAGGCGACAACAAGTGAGCACCGAGATGGCCACCAAGGCCGCGCCCGCCCCCGCGCCCGCCGCCCCCGAACCGCCGCGGCCGGCGACGAAGCGGCGCCGCGCCTGGGACGAGGCCCCACGCTGGCAGATCTACCTGCCGCTGGGCATCTACCTCGTCTTCACCCTGATCCCGTTCTACTGGATCCTGCTCTTCTCCCTGCGCCCGGCCGGCTCCACCTCGCTGGTGCCCTGGCCGATGACCTTCGACCACTTCGAGAAGGTCTGGACGGAGCGGAGCTTCGGCACCTACTTCCAGAACAGCGTGCTGGTCGGCGTCGTCACCCTGCTGATGACGACCCTGGTCGCGCTGGCCGGCGGCTACGCCCTCGCCCGGTTCGACTTCAAGGTCAAGCAGGCCTTCATGCTGGCCCTGCTGTGCTCGCAGTTCGTGCCCGGCGCGCTGCTCCTGGTCCCGCTGTTCGAGATCTTCGCCGAGCTGCAGATGATCAACTCCCTCGGCAGCGTCATCATCGCCGAGACGGTCTTCCAACTGCCGCTGTCGATCATCCTGATCAGCAACTTCATCAAGAACGTGCCGTACTCCCTGGAGGAGGCCGCCTGGGTCGACGGCTGCGGCCGGATGAAGGCCTTCCGGATCGTCGTCCTGCCGCTGCTGCGGCCCGGTCTGATCGCCGTCGGCTCCTTCGCCTTCGTGCACTCCTGGAACCACTTCCTGTTCGCCCTGATGTTCCTCAACAACCAGGAGAAGCAGACCATCCCGGTCGGCCTCAACACCCTGATGGGCGCCGACAGCGTCGACCTGGGCGCGCTCGCCGCGGGCGGCATCATCGCCGCCGTACCCGTGGTGATCGTGTTCGCCTTCATCCAGAAGTGGCTCATCACGGGCTTCAGCGCCGGGGCGGTGAAGGGATGAGACTCCGTCACGTCATCGCCGCCACGGCCCTGCTGGGACTGCTCGGCGTCCCGGCCCACGCCGACGAGGGCCGTGACATCAGCCGCGACACCCTGCCCGCGAACGACGGCTGGGCGGCGGCCGACGGTGGTACCACAGGGGGTTCCACCGCCGACGACGCCCACGTCTTCACCGTACGCAACCGCAGTGAGCTGGTCCGGGCGCTCGACGGCGGCAGCGCCACACCGAAGATCATCAAGATCGCCGGGACCATCGACGCCAACACCGACGACGACGGCGACCACCTGGACTGCGCCGACTACGCCACCGACGGCTACAGCGTGAAGAAGCACCTGGCCGCCTACGACCCCCGCACCTGGGGCTCCGCCAAGCCCAGCGGCCCCATGGAGGAGGCCCGTCGGGCGTCGGCCGCCAGGCAGGCCGAGCGGGTCCAGCTCGCCGTCGGTTCGAACACCACCATCGTCGGACTCGGTGACGACGCCGTCCTCAAGGGGGGCAGCCTCCAGGTCAAGAACGCGGACAACGTCATCATCCGCAACCTCGAACTCCGCGACGCCTACGACTGCTTCCCCGTCTGGCAGCCCAACACCGGCGGCCTCGGCGACTGGAAGACGGCGTACGACAACCTCTGGCTGCGCGGCGCCACCCATGTGTGGATCGACCATGTGACCGTCAGCGACAAGGGCCACCCGGACGAGAAGGAACCCACCTACTTCGGCCGCAACTACCTCCGCCACGACGGCCTGCTGGACATCACCAACGCCTCCGACCTGGTCACCGTCTCCTGGAGCCGGTTCGCCGACCACGACAAGGCGATGCTCATCGGCAACGGCGACACGGCGACAGGGGATCGCGGCAAGCTCCGCGTCACCCTGCACCACAACGAGTTCGAGTCCCTCGTCCAGCGCGCCCCGCGCGTCCGCTTCGGGCAGGTGCACCTCTACAACAACCGGTACGTCGTCCCGGCCGACGCCCACGACTACCGCTACTCCCTCGGCGTCGGCACCGAGTCGGCCCTCTACGCCGAGAACAACGCCTTCCACACCCCCGGCCACATCGAGGTCGCCGACCTGGTCAAGAGCTGGAACGGCACCGCCCTGCACCAGTCCGGCACCCTCTTCAACGGCTTCCCGGTCGACCTGCTCGCGATCTACAACGCCTACAACTCCGCCAGCGAGCGCGACCTCACGGCCGACGTCGGCTGGACACCTACCCTGCACACAAAGATCGACAGCGCCGAGGCGGCCGACCGAGCGGTGGCCCGTGGCGCGGGCGCAGGGAGGATCCCATGAGCACTGCCGTACCCATCGTCCTCGCGGGCGCGCGCGGCCACGGCCGCTGGCACCTCGACAACATCCGCCGGCTCCAGGACAAGGGGATCGTGCGGCTGGCGGGGATCTGCGAGCTGACCCCGCTGAGCGCGGAGGAGTTCCCCGAGGGGCTCGTCCTGCCCTCGGGTGCGCCTGAGCAGTCCGCCGACTTCGGCGCCCTCCTCGACTCCACCGGCGCCCGGATCGCGGTGATCTGCACGCCGATCCCGACCCACACCGACCTGGCGCTGACGGCCGCGCGCAAGGGCGTGCACATCCTGCTGGAGAAGCCGCCCGCGCCGTCGTATGCGCAGTTCAAGCGCATGGCCGACGGGGTCGCCGAGTCCGGTGTCGCCTGCCAGATCGGCTTCCAGTCGCTCGGCTCGCACGCCGTGCCCGCGATCCGGACACTGATGGCCGACGGCGCGATCGGCGAGATCGTCGGGATCGGCGGCGCCGGTGCCTGGGCGCGGGCCGAGGCGTACTACCGGCGGGCGCCCTGGGCGGGCAAGCGCAGGCTGAACGGCGTGGACGTCATCGACGGGGTGCTCACCAACCCCCTCGCGCACGCCGTCGCCACCGCGCTCGCGCTGGGCGGCACGACGGCCGCCGAGGACGTCACCGGCATCGAGACCGAGCTGCTGCGCGCCAACGATATCGAGTCCGACGACACCTCCTGCGTCCGCGTCACCACCACTCAGGACCGCCCGGTCGTCGTCGCCGCCACGCTGTGCGCCGAGGACCCCGGCGAGCCGTACGTCGTCGTCCACGGCGAACGCGGCCGGATCACCTTCTGGTACAAGCAGGACCGCGTCCTGCTCCAGCGCGCGGGCCACGGCCCCGAGGAGTTCGAGTACGACCGCACGGACCTGCTGGAGAACCTCGTCGAGCACCTCACCGACGGGGCCGACCTGCTGGTCACGCCCGAGGCGACCGGCGCCTTCATGCGGGTCGTTGAGGCGATTCGACAGGCCCCCGATCCGGCCGCGCTGCCCGATGGGGCCTGGCGGCTGCTCCCCGACGAGCAGCGCCGGGTCGTGCTCGGTGTCGACGGCCTCGTCGCGGCCGCCGCCGACACCCTCGCCCTCTACTCCGAGCTGGGCGCCCCCTGGGCCGGCCCGGCGCGAACGAAAGAGGTGAGCACCTGATGACCCCCCACGACACCCCGGTGCTGCGCGTCGCGGGCCGGCCGGTCGGCCGGTACGTCACCCGGCCGGAGCTGCCCGCCCGGCTCTCCCCGCGCCCGTATCTGCACCCCGTCACCACCCTGGCCGGCACGGCGGTCACCGAGCTGAGCCCCGCCGACCACATACACCACCTCGGCGTCGGTGTCGCCGTTCCCGACGTCGAGGGGTCCAACTTCTGGGGCGGGCGCACCTTCGTCCGCGACCAGGGCCCGACCGAGCTGGACAACCACGGCGCCCAACGGCACTCCGCCTTCCAGCTCCGCGACCCCGACGGCTTCGTCGAGGAACTGCGCTGGGTGGCGTCCGGCGCCGAGCTGCTGCGCGAGCGCCGCACGGTCGCCGCCACCGAACTCACCGAGTTCGCCTGGGCGCTGGACTTCACCTTCTCCCTGACCAACGTCACCTCCGGCCCGCTGTCCATCGGCAGCCCCGCCACCAACGGCCGCCCCGGCGCCGCGTACGGCGGCTTCTTCTGGCGGGCCCGCAAGGAGGCGTCGGCGCCGGAGGTGTTCACCGTCGACCGCGAAGGCGAACAGGAGATCCACGGCACCCGCGCCCCCTGGGTGGCGCTCGCGGGCTCCACCTGGACCCTGGTCTTCGCCGGCGCCACCGAACAGACCCGCCGGGACCCGTGGTTCGTGCGCGCCGAGGAGTACCCCGGCGTCGGATCCTCCCTCGCCGCCGACGAGCGCCTGCCGATCCCGCCCGGCGAGACCGCCGTACGCCGGATCGTCACGGTCGTCGCCGACGGCCGTATCAGCAAGCTGGAGGCGGCGTCCCTGGTCCGCAAGGCGGTGAGCCCGTGACGACCGAGGTGTACCGCAACCCGATCCTGAACGCCGACTGGTCCGACCCGGACGTCCTCCGCGTCGGCGACGACTTCTACCTCACCGCCTCCAGCTTCGGCCGCGCCCCGGGCCTGCCCCTGCTGCACTCCCGCGACCTGGTCAACTGGACCCTGGTCGGCCACGCCGTCGACCGCCTGGAGCCGGCGGCTCAGTTCGCGGCCCCGCGCCACGACTGCGGAGTGTGGGCCCCCTCCCTCCGTCACCACCACGACCGCTTCTGGATCTTCTGGGGCGACCCCGACCAGGGGATCTTCCAGGTCAACGCCCCCGAGATCCGCGGCCCCTGGACCAAGCCGCACCTGGTGAAGGCGGGCAAGGGCCTGATCGACCCCTGCCCCCTGTGGGACGACGAGACCGGCGAGGCCTACCTCGTGCACGCCTGGGCCAAGTCCCGGTCAGGGGTGAAGAACCGGCTCACCGGCCACCGTATGCACCCCGACGGCACCGAACTCCTCGACGAGGGCAAGGTGATCATCGACGGCGACCGGATCCCCGGCTGGTTCACCCTCGAAGGGCCCAAGCTCTACAAGCACGACGGCTGGTTCTGGATCCTGGCCCCCGCCGGGGGAGTGGAGACCGGCTGGCAGGGCGCCTTCCGCTCGCGCGGGTTCTTCGGGCCGTACGAGGAGAGGATCGTCCTCGAACAGAAGGACACCGACGTCAACGGACCCCACCAGGGCGGCTGGGTGCGCACCCCGTCCGGTGCGGACTGGTTCCTGCACTTCCAGCAGCGCGGCGCCTATGGCCGTGTGGTCCATCTCCAGCCGATGCGCTGGGGCCCCGACGGCTGGCCGGTGCTCGGCGACGACGGCGCCCCCGTCGCCGTACACCCCAAACCCGACCTGCCGGCGCAGCCGGCCGCCGCGCCCGCCACCGACGACGACTTCCCCGGCGGACGCTTCGGCCGCCAGTGGTCCTGGACCGCCAACCCGCGGGACGGCTGGGCCACCCAGCACTCGGGCGACGGGCTGAGACTGACCTGCGTCCGCTCGGCCGACGCGCACGACCTGCGCAAGCTGCCCCACATCCTCACCCAGCGGCTACCGGGCACGCCCTGTGCGGTGGAGGTGGAGCTGCGGCTGGACAGCGCGGAGCCGGGGGCGCGGGCGGGGCTCGCGGTGCTCGGGGACGCGTTCGGCTGGATCGGGCTCCAGCGGGGCGCGGACGGGGCGGTGCATGTCGCGCATCGATTCGCGGAGGCGGTCGCGGACCGGGAAAGGGACGCCGATCACGCTCGGCTCGCGCCCGAGGGGCGGGTGCGGCTGCGGATCGAGATCGGGGCGGGGGCGCGTTGTCGGTTCTTCTACGACGCCGGTGACGGGCTCCGTCCGTCCGGGCCGGTGTTCGCCGCCACCCCCTGGCGCTGGGTCGGCGCCTTACTCGGGTTGTTCGGTCTCGCGCCCGCCGGTCAGGGCCATGCCGGCGCGGCGACCTTCACGCAGTTCAGGATCAGCACCTTGTAACGCACCCCTTCACTCGCACCGCTTTTGGGAGCCGCAATGACGCACCTCGATAGCAAGCGCTTGCCGGGAGCCGGCAGAACCGTGGCCGCCGTGATGGGCCTGGTGGCAGCCCTGGGCCTCGGGGCGATCGGCGAGGCACAGGGCGCCGCCCCGGTGTCGCCCACCACGACGACGGCCGCCCCATGGTCCGACCGGGCCCACGGCTTCGCCTCCCTCGCCGGCGGCACCACCGGCGGCGCGGGCGGCAAGGTCGTCACCGTCACCGACCAGGCCTCGCTGGCCAGGTACGCGGCGGCCGAGGAGCCGTACATCATCCGCGTGGCCGGATCGATCGAGGTCGCGCCCTTCGGCTCGGACATCGTCGTCGGGTCGGACAAGACCATCGTCGGCGTCGGCGACACCGGCGAGATCGTCCACGGCGAGCTGCACCTCAACCCGGGCACCAGCAACGTCATCATCCGCAACCTGACGATCCGCGACTCCTACGTCGAGGGCGACTGGGACGGCAAGACCACCGACTTCGACGCCATCCAGATGGACACCGTCGACCACGTCTGGATCGACCACAACCGCTTCACGCACATGGGCGACGGGCTGCTCGACATCCGCAAGGACAGCCAGTACATCACCGTCTCCCACAACCAGTTCACGAACCACAACAAGGCGTTCGGCATCGGCTGGACGTCCAACGCGCTGACGCAGATCACCGTCGACCACAACTGGTTCAAGGGCACGAAACAGCGCAACCCGTCGGCCGACAACTGTGCCTACGCCCACCTGTACAACAACTACTTCACGGACCAGGTGCGCGACGACGACCCGGTGTGGACGTACGGCAGTTGGGCGCGCGGCCGGACCAAGATGGTCCTGGAGAACAGCTATTACGACGGTGTACGGCATCCCTACCAGGCCGACGCGACGGCCGAACTGGTCGAGCGCGGGTCGATCCTGAAGAACACCAGCGGGCGGCACGACGAGTGGGGCGACGCCTTCGATCCGCGCGAGTTCTACCGGTACCGGCTGGACCCGGCCGCTGCCGTGCCGGCACTCGTCTCGCGGTTCTCCGGGCCGCAGGAGCGGATCGGCGACTCGGTGACGCTGCACGTCCCCGGCGATTATCCGACCGTGCAGGCCGCCGTGGACGCCGTGCCCCGCGGCAACGCGAGCACGGTGGTGATCGCGGTCGCGCCGGGCACCTACCGGGAGAAGGTCCACATCCCCTCGAACAAGCCGAACATCGTGCTGCAGGGGACTGGACAAGATCGGTCCGACACCGTCATCGTCTACGACACGCCCGCCGAGTACGGCGGTTCCACCGGAAGCGCCACCGTGCGGATCGACGCGAACGACGTCACCGCGCGCAACCTCACCTTCAGCAACGACTTCGACGAGGCCGCACACGAGCTGAGGGGCGAGCAGGCGCTCGCGATGAAGACGAACGGCGACCGGATCGTCTTCGAGAACACCGGCTTCCTGGGCAACCAGGACACGCTGATGACCAACAGCCCCTCGCTGACCACCGTCAGCCGGGTCTACATCCGCGACTCGTACATCGAGGGCGACGTCGACTTCATCTACGGCCGCGCGACCACCGTCATCGAGCGCTCCGTGATCCGCGCACTCAACCGCGGCTCGACCACCAACAACGGCTGGGTCACCGCGGCCTCGACCTGGAAGGACAACCCCTACGGCTTCCTGATCACCGACTCGAAGATCGTGAGCGACGCGCCGGACGGCTCCTTCCACCTGGGACGGCCGTGGCACCCCGGCGGTGAACCCGACGCGATCGCCCAGGTGCTGATCCGGAACACCGAACTGCCGGCCGCGATCAAGTCCTCGCCGTGGACCGACATGAGCGGGTTCTCGTGGAAGGACGCGCGGTTCAGCGAGTACCGGAACTACGGACCGGGCGCGGCCGTAACCGCGGACCGGCCGCAGATGAGCGAGGACGCCGCGCGGGACCACACCGTCGCCGACTACCTCCAGGGCACGGACAACTGGGCGCCGTACGCCCGTCACTGACCCCCACAACTTCATATCTCCGCTGGATCCAGAACGAAGAGAGCCGACCAATGAAAATCAGCATCCGTAGAAGCAGGCGCGCTGCCACGGCCGTCGCCCTCGGATCCGTCCTCGCCCTGACCGCCACCGCCTGCGGCGACGACGGCAGCGGCGCGAGCGGTGAAGAGGGCAGCGGCAAGGGAAAGATCGTCTTCTGGGACAACAACGGCGGTGTCCGCACCGACATCTGGAAGGAGATCATCGCCGACTTCGAGAAGGCGAACCCGGACATCGACGTCGAGTACGTCGGCATCCCCTCCACCGACGTGCAGTCCAAGTACGACACCGCCATCCAGGGCGGCGGCCTGCCGGACGTCGGCGGCGTCGGCGCGGCCATGCTCGCCGCGATCGCCGCCCAGGACGCCCTGGAGCCGCTGGAGGACCGCCTCGCCAAGTCCTCCCTCAACGGCAAGCTGAACGAGGGCATGGTCGAGTCGGTGAAGGTCGCCGGCGGCTCGGACGAGCACATGTACACGGTCCCGACCTCCGCGAACAACGGCACGCTCTACTACCGCACCGACCTGTTCCAGAAGGCGGGCCTGGACGAGCCGTCGACCTGGGAGAAGTTCTACGAGGCCGCGGACAAGCTCACCAATGCCAAGAAGAACGAGTTCGGTTACACCATCCGCGGCGGCGCGGGCTCCATCGCCCAGGCCCTGGACGCGATGTACGGGCAGTCCGGCATCACGTCCTTCTGGGACTCCAGTGGTGAGAAGACCACGGTCAACGACGCGAAGAACGTCGAGGCGCTGGAGAAGTACACCGCCCTCTACAAGAAGGTCACCCCGGCGGCCGACCTGAACAACGACTTCACCAAGATGGTCGCCCAGTGGGACTCCGGCACCATCGGCATGCTGAACCACAACCTGGGCTCCTACCAGGACCACGTGAAGGCCCTCACCACCGAGAAGTTCCGGGGCATCCCGCAGCCCACCGGGCCGGGCGGCAAGCGGGTCCAGGTCTCCAACCCGGTCGACGGACTGGGCCTGTTCAAGAGCTCCAAGAACAAGGAGGCCGCCTGGAAGTTCATCGAGTTCGCCGTCTCCCACGAGTCGAACTCCAAGTGGAACGAGTCGGCCGGCGCGATTCCGTCCAACAAGGAGGCCGCGCAGGACGCGTGGATCTCCGAGGCCGAGCCGACGAAGCTCGCCGCTGCCGCGTTGAATGACGGTTCCACGTCGATTGTCCAGCTGCCGTACTACCTGCCGGACTGGAACACCATCTCCAAGGCCGACAACGAGCCCAACTTCCAGAAGGTGCTGAACGGTGACATGAGCGCCAAGGACTTCCTGGACACGATGGCCGGGCAGTTGAACGAGGCGCAGGCCGAGTGGAAGCAGCAGAAGGGCTAAGAGCTCGGTCGGTTCGGTTGTTGGCCGGCTGCGGATTTTGTTGTGGCTGGTCGCGCAGTTCCCCGCGCCCCTCTGGGGCGCGGGCCACCCCCCACGTGTGAAAGGCACCGATATCCAGTAACACCCTTGAGAAAGGCACCCCTCTCGTGTCCCTCACCCGTAGACAGGTCACCACCATGGCCGCCCTCGCCGCCGTCCCCCTCTCCCTCGCGGCCACGGGAACCGCTCAGGCCGCCGCCGGCCGTCACCGCACCCGCACCCTCTACATCGCCGGTGACTCCACCGCCGCCCAGAAGTACGCCGACGCCGCCCCCGAGACCGGCTGGGGTATGGCTCTGCCCTTCTTCCTGCACAAGGACCGGCCCGTCGCCAACCACGCCGTGAACGGGCGTAGTTCGAAGAGCTTTGTCGACGAAGGCCGGCTCGATGTCATCCTCGGGCGGATTCGCCCCGGTGACCTTCTGATCATCCAGTTCGGGCACAACGACTCGAAGGCCACCGACCCCGCCCGCTACACCGAGCCCTGGTCGACGTACCAGGACTACCTGCGCCTCTACATCGACGGCGCCCGCTCCCGCGGCGCGCGGCCCGTGCTCGCGACCTCCGTGGAGCGCAGGAGGTTCGACTCGGCGGGCAACGCCAGGCCGTCCCACGGCGACTACCCGGCGGCGATGCGCGCGCTCGCCGAGCAGGAGCGCGTGGCGCTGCTCGACATCCAGGCTCTCTCCCTCGCGCTGTGGCAGGAGCTCGGCGTCGAGGAGACGAAGAAGTACTTCAACTGGACCGAGACCGAGCAGGACAACACGCACTTCAACCCGCCGGGCGCCATCGCCGTGGCGCGTCTGGTGGCCCAGGAGCTGCTGCGCACGCGCAC
This sequence comes from Streptomyces sp. UG1, assembly GCF_049974585.1. Taxonomy (NCBI): domain Bacteria; kingdom Bacillati; phylum Actinomycetota; class Actinomycetes; order Kitasatosporales; family Streptomycetaceae; genus Streptomyces; species Streptomyces sp. UG1. The sequence goes on from NZ_JBNGGG010000014.1 coordinate 121,620, forward strand.
GCTGGCCCCGCAGGACCTGCACCGGCTCGACGAGGCGATCCCGGAGTCCTGGATCACCTGGCCCGAAGCCGCCGCGTAACCACCTCACCGACCGCAGAGAAGAGAGCCGCACCATGAACCGACAGTCATGGCATGGGCATGCCATGAGAAGTGCCGTCGTCCTCGCCGGCTGCACCGCCCTCGTCCTCGCCGTCACCGGCACCGGGTCGGCCCAGGCCGGCTCCCGTGACCTCGGGCGCGAGGTCCTCGCCGCGAACGACGGCTGGGCCTCCGAGGGCGCCGGCACGACCGGTGGCTCGGCCGCCGACGCCGAGCACGTCTACACCGTGACCACCTGGGAGGAGTTCAGGGCCGCCCTGCAGGCGGGCGGCGATGCTCCGAAGATCATCCAGGTCAAGGGCATGATCGACGCCGTCTCGGAGGGCTGTGACGCCTTCGAGGCCGAGGGCTACGACTTCCAGCGGTACCTCGCCGACTACGACCCCGCCGTGTGGGGGAACGACACCCCGGTCAGCGGCGAGCAGGAGGACCTGCGGGACGCGTCCTCGAAGAACCAGGAGCGGGCCATCAAGGCGAACGTCCCCTCCAACACCACCATCGTCGGCGTCGGCAAGGACTCCGGGATCCTCGGCGGCAGCCTCCAGATCAAGGGCGTCGACAACGTCATCCTGCGCAACCTGACCATCGAGGCCCCGATCGACTGCTTCCCGCAGTGGGACCCGACCGACGACAACAACACCGGCGCCTGGAACTCCGAGTACGACGGCGTCGTCGTCTACGGCTCCACCCACGTCTGGGTCGACCACAACACGCTCACCGACGGCCGCTACCCCGACAGCTCCCTGCCGTCCTACTTCGGCAAGGTCTACCAGCAGCACGACGGCCTGCTCGACATCGTGCGCGGCGCCGACCACGTCACCGTGTCGTGGAACTCCTTCGAGGAGCACGACAAGACCATGCTGATCGGCAACAGCGACAGCGCCGCGGCGACCGACAGCGGCAAGCTCAACGTCACGCTCCACCACAACCGCTTCGAGGGCATCGTGGAGCGGGCGCCGCGCGTGCGGTTCGGGCAGGTCGACTCCTACAACAACCACTTCGTGGTGACCAAGGGCCAGAAGTTCGGCTACGTCTTCGGCATCGGCATCTCCTCGCAGCTGTACGCCACGCACAACGCCTTCACGCTGGCCCCCGGCGTCAGCGTCGGCAAGGTGCTGAAGAAGTGGAAGGAGTCGCCGCTCACCGCCGAGAACAACTACGTCAACGGCAGGCTCACCGACCTGATCGCCGTGCACAACGCGGAGATCCCCGAGGAGACCCTCCAGTCCGGCGCCGGCTGGACACCGACCCTGCGCACCCAGGTCCACCCGCCGCAGTCGATCCCGTGGCTGGTCGACCACCGCGCGGGCGCCGGCCGCGTGTGCTGACGTAACCGCACCACCCGGGCCGGGGCGGACCTCCGCCGCCCCGGCCCCGCACCCCCCACGGCGAGGAACTACCTCCGATTCCCCCAGAACGCCCCGCACTGCGAAGGAGCACCCGCATGACCTCGCCCCGCCCCCGACTCCCCCTGTCCAGAAGGGGCTTCCTGCTCGCGACCGCCGGTACCGGCGCCGCCCTCGGCCTCGCGGCGACCCCCGCGCGAGCCGCCGTCTCCTCCCGCCCGTTCGGCCGCTACGGCTCCCCGGCCGCGCGCCTCGACGAGCGGACCCTGTACGTCGACCCGCACGGCCGGGGCGACTTCACCTCCGTCCAGGACGCGGTGACCGCGGCGAGCGGCAGCGGCTGGACCCTGGTCATCGCGCCGGGCGTCTACCGGGAGACGGTCATGGCCGACCGCTCCCGCACCGATATGACCTGGCTCGGCGCCGGGGACGGCCCGCGCGACGTCGTCATCGTCTACGACAACGCGGCCGGTACTCCGAAGCCCGACGGCTCCGGCAATTACGGCACCACCGGCTCGGCCACCACCACCGTGCGAGGGGACGGCTTCACCGCCCACCGGATCACCTTCGCCAACGACTTCCTGCGCGAAGAGCACCCCGAGATCAAAGGCACCCAGGCCGTCGCCATCAAGGTGCAGGGCGACCGCTCGGCCTTCCACCACTGTCGCTTCCTCGGCCACCAGGACACCCTGTACGCCGACTCCAATGCCTCCACTCTCTTCGCCCGCCAGTACTTCTCCCACTGCTACGTCGAGGGCGACGTCGACTTCGTCTTCGGTCGGGCCACGGCAGTCTTCGAGCACTGCCACTTCCGCACGCTCAACCGCACGGACCGCTCCTCCGCCCCCTACGGCTTCGTCTTCGCCCCCTCCACGGAGGGCACCAACCCGCACGGCTACCTCGCCCTGCGCAGCCGCGTGACGAGCGAGGCCCCCGACGCCCACTACAAGGTGGCCCGGCCCTGGGTGCCCAGCTCCAGCGCCACGGCCCGTCCCATGCTCACCGTCCGGGAGACCTGGCTGGGCCCCGGCATCGACGCGGTCGCGCCCTACGCCGACATGCGCGCCGAGCACCCCTGGCAGGACCAGCGCTTCGCCGAGTACGGCAACTTCGGCCCCGGCGCCGAGATCACCGTCCCCGAGAACCGGCCCCAGCTGACGGACGAGGAGGCCGCGGCGCACACCCGCGAGACCTACCTCGGCGACTGGGCGCCGTGGAAGGACTGCTGAGACACGGCGGCGCACGCTGCTCGCCGGAATGACCGGCATCGCCGGTGGAGGGTGGTGAAAGTCCCGGCGGAGAAGACGGGGGTGACCCTGCGCGGCGTCACCCGCGACCTGCGAGACACCACCCCTCACCCGCACGAGAAAGGACCCGCACTCCATGTCTCGTCGTACCGCTCTCGCCGCCCTGGCGGCCCTGACCCTGGGCGCCGGCCTCGCCGTACTCCCCACCCAGGCCCAGGCCGCGACCGTGGTCGTCAGCAACTCGACCGATCTGTCCAATGCCGTCAGGAACGCCACCCCCGGCACCGTCATCCAGGTCCGCGGCGGCACCTACTACCCGACGGCCACCCTGCAGTCCACGGCCAACGGCACCTCCTCGTCGCCCATCACGCTCACCGCGTACGGCTCGGAGACCGTCAAGGTCGACGGGTCGTCGCTGCCCTCCGGCTCCTGGATCTTCAAGCTGACCGCCGACTACTGGAACGTCTCCAACATCACCTTCCAGAACTCCCCGGACAGCGCGGTCGTCTGCCAGTCCTGCACCGGAACGGTCTGGAACAACATCAAGACCATCAACGGCGGTGACTCCGGCTTCACACTCACCGGAGACGGCACCGTCAACAACACCGTGAAGAACATCGACTCCTACGGCCACTACGACCCCGCCAACCACGGCGAGAACGCGGACGGCATCGCCGTGAAGTACGGCTCCGGCACCGGCAACCTGATCACCGGAGCCCGCCTCTACAACAATTCGGACGACGGGTTGGACTTCTGGTCCTTCTCCTCCCCGGTCACCGTCGAGCACACCTGGGCCTTCGGCAACGGCAAGAACCGCTGGGGCGACTCCGCCTTCGCGGGCGACGGCAACGGCTACAAGCTGGGCGGCGACGGGGAGACCGTGGCGCATGTCGTGAACAACTCCGCGGCCTGGGACAACACCGGCAACGGCATCACCGAGAACAGCAACAGGGGCGCCATCGTCATCAACCGGACGACGGCGTACGCCAACGGCAAGTGGGGCTACTACTTCGCCACGGGTGCGGCCAGGCTCGGCAAGAACCTCGCCGTGGGCAATGGCAGCGGCCTGGTCAACAAGGGCTCATCGGTCGTCTCGCAGGGCAACAACTGGGACTCCGGCGTCTCCACCCCGGCCTTCCGCTCCACGGACGCGACGACGGTCTACAACGCCCGCCAGTCCGACGGCTCGCTGCCCGTGACCACGTTCCTGACCACGGGCAGCACCACCATCGGCGCGACGATGGACTGAGGCGCTCCTAGCGCCGCACGGGCTTGATGCCCTCCAGTGTCGGGACCACCGGCACAATCGAGCCGTCGGGCGCGAACTCCAGGCGGTCGATGGTGGTCTCCCGGTGCATGCCGTCGCCGCCCGGCCTGCCGGGGCCGTTCAGGGCGAAGCGGTGGTAGACGGCGTACCAGTCGTCGGTGCCGGGGGTGTTCACCACGGAGTGGTGGCCCGTGGCGAGGATCCCGTACTCGGGACGCTTGGACAGGATCGTCCCCTTCTTGGTCCAAGGGCCGAGCGGGGACGGTCCCGTCGCATAGGCGACGTGGTAGTTCTCGCTGCGGGTGTCGTCCTCGGACCACATGAAGTAGTACGTGCCCTTGCGCTTGATCACGAAGGCGCCCTCGCGGAAGTTGTCCGGGGTGATGTCCCGCACCTTCGACGCGTCGAACGACACCATGTCGTCGTTCAGCGGGACGACATAGCCGTGTCCGTTGCCCCAGTAGAGGTACGACGTCCCGTCGTCGTCCGTGAACACCGCCGGGTCGATCATCTGGCCCTGGAGCGAACCGCCCTTCGCCACCAGCGGCTTGCCCAGGGCGTCCTTGAACGGGCCGGCGGGGGAGTCGGCCACCGCCACGCCGATCTGCTGCTCGGCGCAGAAGTAGAAGTAGTACTTGCCGTCGCGCTCGGCGATCGCGGGCGCCCAGGCGTACTTGTCGGCCCAGGAGACGTCCGGACCGAGATCCAGGATGACCCCGTGGTCCTTCCAGTGGACCAGGTCCTTGGACGAGTACGCCTTGAACCGCGTCCCGCTCCAGCCCTGGAAGCCGTCGGTCGTCGGGTAGATCCAGTACTCGCCGTTCAGATAGTGCACATCCGGGTCGGCGTTGAGGCCGGGCAGCATCGGGCTGCGGGTGCGCACGGCCTCGACCGTCCAGGTGCGCTTCGTCCCGTCCGCCGCCGTCACCGTGTACTTCTGCGGCTTGCGGAAGTCGCGGCGGGTGCCGGAGCGCGGGCTGAGGGTCGCGCCCTCACCGGCCCACAGCCTCGGGGCCAGGCGCGCGAGGTCGGCGCCGGGCTGCATGGGCAGTACGACCTTGGAGGCGCTCTCGGTGACGATCGCGTACCCCTTCTGGTCCTTCGCCGTCGCGTCCACGACCGAGGCGGGGCTCGCGGGGTACGCGGCCAGCAGCCGGTCGTACTCCTCCTGCGTCACCGGGATCACCGTGCCGTGCCGGGGGCTGGCGGGCAGTTGGTAGTCGGTCGACGGGGTCCACTGGCCCGAGTCGAGGTCGGTCGTCTCGAAGGGGACGTAACCGCGGCCGCCGTACTCGTCGATGAACAGGTACCACTTGTCCTCGGTGTTGGACTTGAAGACCGTCGGCCCCTCACCGCGCTCCATCGCCCCGCTGCCGATGCAGTCCGCGACGAAGTCGTACGACGTGTCGGTCAGGCTCGTCGACTTCTCCGCGGTGATGAACTTCGAGCACGGGTTGGCGGAGCCGGGGTCCCGCTCGTCCTTGGTGTAGCGGTAGTAGGTGTCCTCGTGCTTGACCACCGTCGAGTCGATGACCGAGTAGCCGGGGTCGTTCCAGACCTTCGGCTCGCTGAAGGTGCGGAAGTCCTTCGTCGTCGCGTACAGCATCTTGTTGTACGTCGATCCGGTGTGGTCGGGATCGTCGGCGGCGTACAGCTTCGACGCCCAGAAGACGACGTACTCACCGCGCGAGTCGTCCCAGTAGGCCTCCGGCGCCCAGGTGTTGCCCGCGTTGTCCGGGGCGACCTTCACCAGGCGCTGGTCGGTCCAGTGGACCAGGTCGGTGGACTCCCAGACCATGATCGACTTGCTGCCGTGCCGCTGGACCTCGTCCCAACTGCCGCTGCTGTTCTGGTACATGCGCAGATCGGTGGCGATCAGATAGAACTTGTCGCCCTTCGGGGAGCGGATCACGAACGGGTCGCGCAGCCCCTTCTCGCCGATGGTGGAGGTGAGCACCGGCTTGCCCTGGTTCAGCTCCCGCCAGTGCAGCGGGTCGTTGCCGCGGCTGAGGGCGTAGCGGATCTGCTCGCCGTCGGCGGTGCCCTCGCCGGTGAAGTAGGCGAAGAGATAGCCGGCGTACCTGGGCTGTTTCACGGGTGGTGCTCCTGAGTGGGCGGCACCGGGCGGGGCGGTGACCAGGGCCAGCAGTAGCGAGAGACAGGCGACGAGGAGGATTCGTGTGCGCATGTCACTCCTGTGTGAGTGTGGGGGTTTCTGTTGGGTGGTGTGCGCGCCATCGGAGTGTCACCAGTGGGAAACCGCACGTCAATCGGTGAGCGAGCGATGCGGGGCAGCGAAAGTTTCGCTCGCTTTCGTCGAGGCGCGGCAACCTCGCCCGGCCACGGCGACGACTCCAGGGCGTCACGTCCCCAAGGAAAGGAACGCCCCGTGCGTCACAGCACCGGACGCCACCGCCGGGCCCGCACCCTCTCCCTCGCCGCGGCGATCGCCGTCGCCTCCGGGGCGGGCGGCGTCTACCTGGGCCTGTCCGACGGCGGCGCCGAGGCGGCCTCGGCGACGGTCACCGTGTCCAGCACCGCCCAGCTCGAGTCGGCCGTGGCGGGCGCGACCGCCGGTACGACCATCCAGATCCGCGGCGGTACGTACACCCCCTCGTCGACCCTCAAGTCCACGGCCGACGGCACGAGTTCGGCCCGGATCACGCTCCAGGCGTACGATGGCGAGAAGGTGCGGATCGACGGGTCCGAGCTGCCCGACGGCTCCTGGCTGGCCGGGATCCACGGCGACTACTGGACCGTGCAGAACCTCACCTTCGTCAACTCCCCGGCCCAGGGCTTCGTCGCCACGTCCTCCGTGGGCGGCGTCTTCCGGAACCTGGTCACCGCGAACAACGGCGACTCCGGGTTCACGCTGCGCGGCGACGGCACGACGGACAACCTGGTGCAGAACCTGGACAGTTACGGCAACTACGACCCGGCCGGGCACGGTCAGAACGCCGACGGGATCGCCGTGAAGTTCGGCTCCGGGACCGGCAACAGGATCACCGGGGCACGCCTGTACAACAATGCGGATGACGGGATCGACCTCTGGCAGTTCTCCTCCCCGGTCACCATCGAGCACACCTGGGCCTTCGGCAACGGCGAGAACCGCTGGGACGACCCGTCCTTCGAGGGCAACGGCAACGGGTTCGAGTTCGGCGGCGGGGGCGCCTCGGTGGCCCATGTCGTCAACGACAACGCCGCCTGGGGCAACGCCCTGCACGGCTTCACCGAGAACTCCAACACCGGCGCCATCGCCCTCAACCGCAACACCGCCTACGCCAACGCCGAGACCGGGTTCTACTTCGCCACCGGCAAGGCGCGACTGGGCCGGAATCTGGCGGTGGGCAACAAGAAGGGGCCCGCGAAGCCGGGAGCGTCGACCGTCTCGTCCGCGAACAACTGGGACGCCGGGGTGGCCACCCCGCCCTTCAGGTCGGCCGACGCGGCCACGGCGTATGCCTCCCGGCAAGCGAACGGGGCGCTGCCGTCGACCAGGTTCTTGGCGACAGGGTCGGAGACGATCGGGTCGACGATGAACTGATTGCCGCGACGGCCAATTTGATTCAGCCCCGCGCCCCCCAGTGCGCGAACGCCCCCGCCAGTCGTCACTGGCGGGGGCGTCGCACTGCCGGTCGAGGGGGGCTCGGGCCGGCAGGTCCGCTACCAGCGTACTCACTGGTACGAGATGTCAGATGACGAGAAGTTGCAGGAGGTTCCATGGGGGCCGGTGCCGATTTCCTTGAAGGATGGGTTGCCGCGCCTTCGGGATTTTTTACGAATCCCCTTCGTCTGTGCCGGAGTCGTCGAGGCCCGCGAAGTCGCCCGCCACGGAGAGCTGTTCGCCGCCCGCGGTCGCCGTCATCGCGTAGCTGTCGTCCTTGGCGTCCCGGCCGCCGCGCTCATGGTCGTACTGCCCCGCGAACACCCACTCGCCCGCGCGGACCGTACGGCCCTCCTTGAGCACCCAGGTGTAGACGACGAAGCCGTCCTTCTCCTCGACCGTGAGGGCGAAGTCGTCCTCCGGCAGGGAGCGCCAGGCGCCGGTCGAGGTGACCCCGCCGGTCTGGGCGACCTTCAGCCGCACGGTGAGCGCGGTGAGTTCCTCGCTCGTCCTCAGCGTCAGATTGCTCTGCGCCCAGAAGTCGTTGCTGTGCGGGTCCACCGAGCCGTCCGACCACAGCGGGCCGTCCTCCTGGCCCTCGGCGGCGGGCGGCACGCTCGGCTGCGGCGCCGGCGGCTTCGTGGTCCGCCCGGACTCCGGGGTCCGCTCCGGCGTCGGATCCGCCGGCGGGGCGGGCGGCACCGGCGCGCGGCTCGTCGCGTCCGGCGACGGCGTGGGCGTCGGCGAGGTGGTCACCGACTGCTGCGGGGTGTCCTCCTTCACGGCGGACGCCACCGCGTAGCCGCCGACCGCGAGCACGCCGGCCACCGCGGCCGTGGCGGTCGCCACCCGGAACCAGCCGTACGCCGGCGGCCGCGTCGCCCGGTGGTCGGGGCGGGTCTGTTCGGCCATGCCGCGCTCCACGCGGGCCAGGATCCGCGCGCGGTCGGGCTCGTGCGCCTCGGCCGCCTCGTGCAGCTTGGCGCGCAGTTCGTCGTGCACGTCCCGCCGCATCATCGGTTCCTTCCTTCGGCGTGCCCGGTGCGCGCCATCGCCGTGGCGTGCACCTTGAGCGGCGCCTGCTGGGTGCCGAGCAGCCGTTGCAGCTCGGCCATCCCCTTCGATGTCTGGCTCTTCACCGTACCGACCGAGATGCCCAGGGCGAGCGCGGTGTCCTTCTCGGACAGGTCGAAGGCGTGCCGCAGCACCACACAGGCGCGTTTGCGGAACGGAAGTCTACGCAACGCCGCCTGGACGTCGACGACACCCGCCACATCCGGGTTCTCGGTCTTCTCCTCGCGCTGCGACCAGAACAGGGCGACCCGCCGCCGCTCCCGGACCGCGCTGCGGATCTTCGTGCGGGCCAGGTTGGCCACGACCCCGCGGGCGTACGCCACCGGATGGTCGGCCGCGCGCACCCGGTCCCAGCGGTGCCACAGCGCCAGCAGCGCGTCCGCGGCCAGATCGTCGGCGGCGTCCGCCTCGCCCGTCAGCAGATGGGCCAGGCGCGAGAGTTCGGCGTAGTGGCGCTCGAAGAAGGCGTGGAACTCCACGGAGGAGGCGTCATCGACGACTCTGCCCACGGGCGACCTCTCCAGCCTGGTGAGTGGCGTGTGAATGACATGTGATCGTCCGGAGATCGTCCGGTCGAGATCCGGAAGCGTAGCAGTGATCGATTACGTGTTTCGTACGGGGCTTCGAACGCTGTGTGGCGGACCGTACGTTGAGGGGCGCTGATTCCGTAACACGGAGAAAACCTGAAACGCGTTCAACGTGGGAACAATCCAGCCAGCATCCGCACACCGATCCATCAGGCACCAAGGAGCTACCGCCATGTCCGAATCCCAGAAGACGGCCGACCGGTCAACCGCCCCACCACCGGGCGTGAACAGCGTCGACCGGTACTTCAAGATCTCGGAGCGGGGCTCCACCTTCGCCCGTGAGATACGGGGCGGTTTCGCCACGTTCTTCACGATGGCCTACATCCTTGTCCTGAATCCCATCATCCTCGGCAGCGCGAAGGACAAGTTCGGCCATCAGCTCGACGCCGTCCAACTCACCACCGCCACCGCCCTGGTGGCCGCGGTCATGACGATCATCATGGGCGTCGGCGGCAACCTCCCGCTCGCGCTCGCCGCCGGCCTCGGCCTCAACGCCGTCGTCGCCTTCCAGATCGCCCCGCTCATGTCGTGGGACGACGCGATGGGCCTGATCGTCCTCGACGGCCTGCTGATCTGTGTGCTGGTGGTGACCGGGCTGCGCGAGGCCGTCATGCACGCCATCCCGCAACCGCTCAAGCAGGCCATCAGCGTCGGCATCGGCCTGTTCATCGCCTTCATCGGCTTTGTGGACGCCGGGTTCGTCAGCCGGATCCCGGACGCCGCGAACACCACCGTGCCGGTTCAGATGGGCGGCACCGGGCAGCTCACCGGGTGGCCGATCCTCGTGTTCTGCCTCGGAGTCCTGCTGACGATCGCGCTGCTCGCCCGCAAGGTGAAGGGTGCGATCCTGATCAGCATCGTGGCCATGACGATCGCGGCGATGATCATCAACTCGATCGCCGACATCAAGGTCTGGGGCCTGACCACACCCGCCTGGCCCGACAAGATCGTCGACACCCCCGACTTCGGACTCCTCGGCGACTTCAGCCTGTTCGGCGCGTTCGGCCAGACCACGGCCATCACCGTCGTCCTGCTGATCTTCACGCTCGTGCTGTCCGACTTCTTCGACACCATGGGCACGGTCGTCGGCATCAGCGCGGAGGCCGGCCTGCTCGACGAGCGGGGCAAGGTACCCAACCTCGGCCGGGTGCTGCTGATCGACGGCGCGGCGGCGGTCGCGGGCGGTGCGGCCTCGTCGTCCTCCGCGACCTCCTACATCGAGTCGGCGGCCGGCGTCGGCGAGGGCTCGCGCACCGGCTTCTCCAACCTGATCACCGGCGGCCTCTTCGCCCTGGCCCTGTTCCTGACCCCGCTGCTCACCATCGTCCCACTCCAGGCGGCCGCCCCCGCCCTGGTCGCCGTCGGGTTCCTGATGATGACCCAGGTCAAGCACATCGACTGGGACAAGTACGAGATAGCCATCCCGGCGTTCCTCACCATCGCCGTCATGCCCTTCACCTACTCGATCACCAACGGCATCGGCGCGGGCTTCGTCGCCTACGTCGTGATCAAGCTGGTGCTGGGCAAGGCGAAGGACATCCACTGGCTGCTGTGGGGGACGTCGGCCCTGTTCCTGGTGTACTTCGCCATCGACCCGATCGAGCAGATCCTGGGAGTCAAGTAAGCAGTCGTCAGGCAACTAGTCCTTGAGCGCCGCCTCCATCACCTTCTTGGCGACGGGGGCGGCCAGCCCGTTGCCGCTGACCTCCGACCGTGCCGCGTCCGACTGCTCGACGAGCACCGCCACCGCGACCTCCTTGCCGTCGGCCTTGCCGTAGGAGGTGAACCAGGCGTACGGGGTCTTGCTGTTGTTCTCGCCGTGCTGGGCCGTGCCGGTCTTGCCGCCGACCGTCGCACCGGAGATCCGTGCGTTCGTGCCGGTGCCGTCGTCCACGACCGTCCGCATCGCCGACTGGAGCTGCTCGGCCGTGCCGGAGCTGACGATCTCCTTCGTGTCGGCCTGGTCGTCGTAGTTCTCCAACACATCCCCACCGCTGTCGGTGATCTGGGACACCATGTGCGGCGAGACCAGCTTGCCGCCGTTGGCTATGGCGGCGGACACCATGGCCATCTGCAACGGGGTCGCGGTGACGTCGAACTGGCCGATGCCGGACAGGGCGGTCTGCGCCTCGTCCATGTCGGAGGGGTACACGCTGGGGTACGCCCGCACCGGCACGTCCTGCGCGTCGTCGTTGAAGCCGAACTTCTCCGCCATCGCCCTGACCTTGTCCTGGCCCAGGTCGACGGCCATCTTCCCGAAGACGTTGTTGCACGAGTACTGGAGCGCGACCCGGATCGAGGCGTTCTCACAGGGGGCGGACGGGTTCTCGTTGCCCAGGGTGTCGCTCGACTGCGGCAGCGGGTACGGGTCCGGGCTCTTCGTCCGCTGGTCCACCGACGAGTACAGCCCGTCCTCCAGCGCGGCCGCCGCCACGACCAGCTTGAACGTCGAACCCGGCGGCAGCGGCTGGCGCAGCGCACGGTTCGTCATCGGCTTGTCGGCGTCCTTGGTCAGCTCCTTCCAGGCCGCCGAGTCACCCGTGGTGATCCGCGACGGGTCGTACGACGGCGTGGAGACCACCGCCAGGATCCTCCCGGTCGTGGGGTCGATCGCGACGGCGGCGCCCTTCTTCTCCCCGAGCGCGTCGTACGCGGCCTTCTGCACATCCGGGACGATCGTCGTGATCACATTGCCCGGATCGGCCCGCTTGTTGGTGACCGTGTCCAGCACGCTCTTCAGGCGGTCGTCGGTCCCGTCGAGCAGATCCTGGTAGACGCCCTCCAACTGGGTGGCCCCGAACGCCTGCGAGCTGTAGCCGGTCACGGCCGCGTACAGCGAGCCGTCCGTGTACGTCCGCTTGTAGGCGAGGTCACCGCTCGTCGTGCGCGCGGAGCCGGTCACCGACCTGCCGCCCACGACGATGTTGCCGAGCGGCTCGCTGTACAGCGCGATCGTGTTCCGCCGGTTGTCCTTGTCGTCCGCGAGCGCCTGGCCGTCGTAGAACTGCACCCAGGTCGCCCTGATCAGCAGAGCGAACACCAGCAGCAGCGTGAAGACGGACGCCCGCCTGATCGTCTTGTTCATCCCACTCGTCAGGACGATCAGGATGGGGGCAGACGTTCCCTTGCGCCCGTTTTCTCATCGGGCGTTCATGAAGCCCGCCTCGTAAGCGGCGATCACCGCCTGGGTGCGGTCCCGGGTGCCCGTCTTCGCCAGCACCGCCGCCACATGCGACTTCACGGTGGCCGGACCGACGTCCATCCGCCGTGCGATCTCCGCGTTGGTCAGCCCCTGCGCCATCAGCCGCAGCACGTCGCTCTCGCGGGCCGTCAGCCGCGCCACCCAGGGCGGCGGCACGACGTGCGCACGCGCGTGCTCGGCGGCGAGGGCGCGCACGGCCGACGGGAACAGCAGGGTGTCGGTGTGCGACACCAGCCGTACGGCCTGGACCAGCGCGTCCGCGTCCGCCCGCTTCAGCAGGAACCCCGTGGCCCCGGCGCGCAGGGCGTCGTACACATAGGAGTCGTTCTCGAAGGTGGTGACGACGACGATGCGGGGCGGGTCGGCGAGCGTGGCGAGGATCTGCTCGGTGGCCCGGATGCCGTCGATCTGAGGCATGCGTACGTCCATCAGGACCACGTCGGGCCGCAGCTCCCGCACCACCGACACGGCCTGCGCTCCCGTCGCCGCCTCGCCGACCACCTCCAGGTCCGGCTCGGCGGAGAGGATGGCGCGCAGCGCGGTGCGCACCATGCGCTCGTCGTCGGCGAGGACGATCCGGACGGGCTGCTGGGTCGTCATGCGGGTCCCTTCATGGGCAGTCGTACGTGTAGCCGCCACACCCCCTGCGCGGCGCCGGCCCGTACCGTCCCGCCCAGCAGCCGCGCCCGGTCGGCGATGCCGCGCAGGCCGTGGCCGCCGCCGGGGCGGCAGGCGGGAGTGTGCTCCAGGGGGTTCTCGACGGTGATCTCCAGGTGCCCGTCGACGATCTGGATCCGCAGCGCCGCGTTCGTCCGGTCCCCGGCGTGCTTGAGGACGTTGCTCAGCCCCTCCTGCACGATGCGGTAGGCCTCGCGGGACAGGACGGGCGGCAGGGCCTCGGGGTCGGCGTCGACGGTGGCGGTCACCCGCAAGCCGCAGGCGCGGGTGCGGCGCAGCAGGCCGGCGAGGTCGCCGCAGAGGGTGGGCGCGGGGGTCGTACCGGGGGCGTCACCGTCCCTCAACACGCCGAGCACGGCGTCGAGTTCACCCACCGTGCGCCGGGTCGTGTCCTCGATCGCGGCGAGCGCCTCGCGGACGAACTCCGGGTCGGTGTCCAGGACCCGGCGGGCCGCGCTCGCCTGGAGGGTGACGGCGCTGAGGGCGTGGCCCACGGAGTCGTGCAGCTCGCGCGCGAGCCGGTTGCGCACGGCGAGGTCGGCGGCGCGCGCCTCGGCCGCCGCGAGCCGGTCCTCCGGCGTCGGCCCGAGCAGCGCGGGCGCCCAGCGGGCCAGGAGCGAGCCGGAGACGGCCGCACAGCCCGCCAGCGCCACCAGTGTCGCCAGGCCGGCGACCGGCGCGAGCGCCAGCACCCAGGCGTGGTCGAGGGACCCGGGGAGTCCGACGAGATCCGCCCCGCCCAGCCACACCAACAGCGGCAGCGCGGCCAGGAACCCGGCGAACGGCGGCACCGCCAGCGACATCCCCGAGATGATCCCGCCGAACCCCAGATGCAGCGTGAACCAGGCCGCCGTCCGCCCCTTCGCCGCCCGCGACCGGGCCGGCCCGTGAGCGAGCAGACCCGCGTCCACCCCGCACAGCGACCGCACCGCACCCGCCTCCAGGGACCGGGTCAGCGGGAACAGCGCGGCGGTCAGGGCGGCCAGGGGCAGACCGACGGCGAAGGAGAGGAGTTGCAGCGGCAGGTCGTTGAAGACGTACCGGGAGTCGGTGGCCGGGCCGACGACGAGCTGGCCGACGAAGACGTACGGCATGGCGAGCGCGCCGCCGAGGATCAGATGGATCCAGCGCCGGCGCGCCCGCCGCCCGAAGAGAAGACGGCCGAACTCGCTCACGCCGTACGACGCTTCCCGCTCGCGGAGCGCTCCGCGAGGAAGTGGACGCCGAGGCAGGCGACGAGGGTGCCGACGATCATCTGGCCAGCGTAGGCGAGGTTCATCGCCGGCGTCGGGCCGTCGGCCAGGCCGGTGAGCGGCGCCAGCGACAGCCAGCCCGCCCAGCAGACCACCGCGGCCGAGCCGACCCAGGCGAGCGCGAGGGGCAGCTTGACGGGCAGGGTCCGGCCGCGCCGGAAGGCCAGCAGGACACCGCCGGTGACCGCCATGGCGAGGAAGACGGCCGACAGGGCCGCCATGATGTGGAAGCCGCTCGTCCGGTCGGCGACGAGCGCCTCGTCGAGCCCGGCGGTGGAGCCGCACGCCCACAGCACCTGAGCGGTCAGGGGCGGCACGGCGAGGACCGCCGCCGCGGCCGCCACCGTGCGCTGCGCCGCCCCGATGGCACCGACCGGAAGCTCCCAGACCCGCCCCCGCCACAACCGCCCCCAGCGGTCGCGGGCGTACAGCGCGAACAGGGCGCCGAGGGTGACTCCCTGCACGATGAACCCCGTGTAGACGACCCCGAAGACCCAGGCGTCGAGGAACGGCTCCCCGTCACCGCCCGCGGTGTCGGCCGTCCCACCGAGCGCGGTGGCGAGGAGCTGGAGCGGAAACCCGGCCATGATCGGCGCGAGCAGCCCGGTGGCCACCCATGCGGGGAGGCCGAGCAGCCACGCGGGCACGCGCAGTCCCCACGGCCGGGTCAGCACCAGCGCGAGCACGATCACCGCGCCGTCCATCAGGACCGTCACACTGTTGGCGACGGCCATGCTTCCCCGGTGCTCCAGCAGCGTGCTGCCCTGCGGGATCCCGAGGTGACTCCCGGCGATCCAGGCGGTCTTGAGCGCCAGATACGGCACACAGGAGGCGATCGCGACGGCGCGCAGCAGCCGACGGGACCGCCCGGCGGCGACAGCGGGGGCCACCTGCGGGGGAGCGAGTGTCTGCGTCATGCCTCCACGCTCCCGCGCGAGAGCGGGCGCCCACCTCCTGCGCGACGGTGATCCGTCTCCGCCGTACGGGGGAGACCCGCTCAGCCCTCCAGCGCCAGGACCAGCTCGTCGATCTCCTCGCCCCGCGCGTTGGCGAAGCCCCTGGCCTGGGCGGTCACCCGGAACCCGCACTTGTGCAACACCCGCAGCGAGCCCTCGTTGTCCGCCGCCGCCCGGGCGTACAGCGGGCGCTCGGGCACCTCGGCGAGCAGTCCCCGCAGGGCGGCCGTGGCGACACCGCGCCCCCAGTAGGCGCGGTCGATCCAGTAGGTGACCTCCCGCTCATCCGGCTCTCCGTACACGGCCGCGCTGCCCACCACGTCACCGTCGGCCAGGACCGTGCGCAGGACGTCCGAGGAGGACCGGATCCGCTTCCAGTGCGCGTCGAACGCGTCCCGGTCGGCCGGGTCCTTGGGGGCGAAGGCCGCCATGTGCAGGGCCTCCGGGTCGTTGAACTGTCGGAAGAAGACGTGCAGATCGCTGTCGTGCACCTCGCGGAGTTCCACATCCATGGCGTCAGAGCCTACGAGTGGCCAGCGTCAGCCGGTCCCGGGCGTCGAACAGGGCGTCCTTCACCATCTGCTCGTGGGCCGGGGTCAGCCGGGCCACCGGGACCGAGCAACTGATCGCGTCGCGGGCCGGGGTGCGGTACGGGATCGCCACGCCGAAGCAGCGCAGGCCGAGGGTGTTCTCCTCGCGGTCCACGGCGAAGCCCTGCTCACGGACCTGGTGGAGCTCCTCGATGAGCTTCTCGCGGTCGGTGATGGTGTTCTCGGTCAGCGCGGGCAGGGTCTCCGGCAGCATCTTGCGGACCTGCTCGTCCGTGTACGTGCTCAGCAGCGCCTTGCCGAGGGACGTCGAGTGCGCGGGCAGACGGCGGCCGACCCGGGTGAAGGGGCGCAGATAGTGCTGGGACTGGCGGGTGGCGAGGTAGACGACGTTCGTGCCGTCGAGGCGGGCCAGGTGGATCGTCTCGGTCGTGTCGTCCGAGAGGCGGTCCAGGGTCGGCCGGGCCGCCGCGACCACCTCGTCGCCGTCGATGTACGACGTGCCGACCAGCAGCGCCCGTACGCCGATGCCGTACCGCGTGCCCGTGGCGTCCGTCTCCACCCAGCCCAGTTCGACGAGGGTGCGCAGCAGCATGTAGAGGCTGGACTTGGGGTAGCCGACGGCCTCCTGGACCGACGCGAGGGAGTGCATACCGGGGCGCCCGGCGAAGTATTCGAGCAGTTCAACCGTCCGTACCGCGGACTTGACCTGCGCCCCGCCGCCCGTCTCGCCAGCCGACATCGCCCTTGACCCCTTCGTTCGACGGGAAATAGTCTCCACAGCATATTCACCATCAGAGACGGCGTTCAGTATATCGAACGAGCCTGGTGAGTGACCCCGTACTGCGGCATTACATATGTGGAGGGACCCGCGGTGGCAGCAGCACCAGTCTGGAGTGTCGACCCCCGAACCGGGAAGCAGCGTGAACAGGTTGCGGTGGAGGCCACAGCCCAGGAGGTGGACGCCGCCGTCCGCGCCGCGCACGACGTGCGCGCCTCGCTCACCGACCGCACGGTCCGCGCGGCCTTCCTGCGCACCGCCGCCGACCGGCTCCAGGGCGCCAAGGACCAGCTCGTCGAGGCCGCCGACGCCGAGACCGCGCTCGGCCCGGTCCGCCTCACCGGCGAACTCGCCCGCACCTCCTACCAGCTCAGGGCCTTCGCCGACATCGTCGACGAGGGCGCCTTCCTGGACGTCGTCATCAACCACCCCGACGACACGGCCACCCCGCCGATCCCGGACCTGCGCCGCTACAAGGTGCCGCTCGGCGTCGTCGCCGTCTACTCGGCGTCCAACTTCCCCTTCGCCTTCTCCGTCGCCGGCGGCGACACCGCGAGCGCGCTGGCCGCGGGCTGCCCGGTCGTCGTCAAGGCGCACCCCGACCACCCCGCCCTGTCGGAGCTGGTCGCCAAGGTCCTGCGCACCGCCGCCGCCGAGCACGGCATCCCCGAGGGCGTGGTGGGGCTCGTGCACGGCTTCGAGGCCGGCATCGAGCTGATCAAGCACCCGCTGGTGGCCGCCGCGGGCTTCACCGGGTCGGTCCGGGGTGGCCGTGCCCTGTTCGACGCCGCCGCCGCCCGCCCGGTCCCGATCCCCTTCCATGGCGAGCTGGGCTCCCTGAACCCCGTCGTGATCACCGAGGCCGCGGCCACCGAGCGCGGCGAGGCGATCGGTACGGGGCTCGCGGGCTCGATGACGCTGGGCGTCGGGCAGTTCTGTGTGAAGCCGGGGCTGGTGCTGGTGCCGTCCGGTGCGGCGGGCGACGGCCTGGTCAAGTCGCTGACCGACGCCGTGAGCGACACCGACGCGGGGGTGCTGCTCGACCACCGCATGCGGGACAACTTCATCGCCGGGGTCGCCGAGCGTGCGCAGCTTCCCGACGTGGAGACGCCGGTGACGCCGGGTGCGGGCGGTGAGCACACGGTCAGCGCCGGGTTCCTGACGGTCGCCGCCGACAAGCTGGCCGGTGAGGGGGAGTACGACCTGCTCCTGGAGGAGTGCTTCGGGCCGGTGACGGTGCTCGTCCGCTACGACGACGACGAGCAGGCGCGGGCCGTGCTGTCCCGGCTGCCGGGCAACCTCACCGCGACGGTTCATCTGTCGACCGCGGAGGCGGCGGGCGAGGGCCGGGGCGGGGAGATCCTCGCGGAGCTGACGCCGCTGGCCGGGCGTGTGCTGGTCAATGGGTGGCCGACGGGAGTCGCCGTCGCGCCGGCCCAGCATCACGGTGGGCCCTACCCGGCGACGACCTCGACGTCCACGTCGGTGGGCGGTACGGCGATCGAGCGGTGGATGCGGCCGGTTGCGTATCAGGGGGCGCCGGAGGCTTTGCTGCCGGTGGAGTTGCGGGATGAGAATCCGTTGGGGCTGCCTCGGCGGTTCAACGGGCGGCTGGAGAGGTAGCGCTCCGCGGGATTCGCCGTAGGGGTGCGGGTGCGCTGGCGACTGCCGGTTGTGTGTGGTTGATCGCGCAGTTCCCCGCGCCCCTTGGTTGGCACACTTCAACTGAGACACTGTGGCGATGGACGTCGAGCTTCCCGAACTGCCTTTCCTGCTCCGCACGTACGGTCCCGACGGGCACTGGGCCTACGAAGACGGCATGCTCTCCGGGTGGGCCGGGCCCCGGCAGGATCGTTTTGTGCCGCCTACCGATGAGGGGCTCGATCCCGCCTCCGACGCGCCGCGGCTCCTGGGGTCCCCCGAGGGTGACTTCCAGCTCATCGCCCGGGTCACCGTCGGGTTCGCCGCCGCCTTCGACGCCGGGGTGCTCTACGTCCATGTCGGGGAGCGGGCCTGGGCCAAACTGTGTCTGGAGTACTCGCCGGACGTGCCGACCGTGTGCACCGTGGTCACCCGGGGGCATTCCGACGACGCCAACTCCTTCACCGTGGAGGGCAGTTCGGTCTGGCTGCGGGTGAGCCGGACCGGGCGGGCCTTCGCCTTCCACGCCTCCCGGGACGGTGAGCGCTGGACCTTCGTCCGGCTGTTCACGCTGGGGGAGGAGAAGGAGGCGGACACGGCCCTGGTCGGCTTCATGACGCAGTCGCCGATGGGGGAGGGGTGCGTGGTGACCTACGACCACATCGAGTTCCGGCCGAGCTGGCCGAAGGACCTGCGGGACGGGAGCTGAGCGCGGTTCCGCGGTCCCGGGGAATGAATCTCGCTGGTTGAATGTTCACGCATTAAGCGGAGGGAGTCTCCGAACCCGTACGACTGGAGAGAAGGCCACAGACATGCGCGTCGAGATCTGGAGCGACATCGCCTGCCCCTGGTGCTACGTGGGCAAGGCCCGCTTCGAGAAGGCGCTCGAGGCCTTCCCGCACCGCGAGCAGGTCGAGGTGGTGCACCGCTCCTTCGAGCTGGACCCCGGGCGCGCCAAGGGCGACATCCAGCCCGTGATCACCATGCTCACCAAGAAGTACGGCATGAGCGCCGCGCAGGCCCAGGCCGGTGAGGAGAACCTCGGCGCGCAGGCCGCCGCGGAGGGCCTGGAGTACCGCACCCAGGGCCGCGACCACGGCAACACCTTCGACCTGCACCGCCTGCTGCACCTGGCCAAGGAGCAGGGCAGGCAGGACGAGCTGATCCAGATCCTGTACCGGGCGAACTTCGCCGAGGAGCGGTCCCTGTTCACCGAGGGCGACGAGCGGCTGGTGGAGCTGGCCGTCGAGGCCGGGCTCGACGCGGACGACGTGCGCAAGGTCCTCGCCGACCCCGACGCCTATGCCGACGACGTCCGCGCCGACGAGCGCGAGGCCGCCCAGCTCGGCGCCAACGGCGTGCCGTTCTTCGTCCTCGACCGCAAGTACGGCGTCTCCGGCGCCCAGCCCGCCGAGGTCTTCGAGCAGGCGCTGACGCAGGCCTGGGGCGAGCGGTCGCCGCTTCGGATCGTCGACCAGGGGGACGCGGAGGCCTGCGGTCCCGACGGGTGCGCGGTGCCGCAGCGCTGAGCCGACGGGCGAACGCGCAGGTCGGGGCCGATCTATAAGCGTTCCTTAGTGAAGTCACGTAAAAAATCGCAATGGACCGATAGGTGTTCAGGGCCCACAGTGGAGCCATGGAGACCTTCGAGAGCCTCGTCCGTACCGAGTTCGCCCCGAAGAACGTCTATCTCAACACCGCGAGCAACGGCCTGCTGCCGGCCCGCACCGTCACCGCCCTGGACCGGGCCGTGCGGATGCGGGCCGAGGGCGTCCCGCTCGGCCCGCTGTACGAGGACGTGGAGGCCGTCCGCGCCGCCTTCGCCCGACTGGCCGGCGTGCCCGTCGAGCGGGTCGCGACCGGGGCCTCGGTCGCCGAGTACAGCGGACTGATCGCCGCCTCCCTGCCCGCCGGAGCCGAAGTCCTCACCGCCGAGGCCGACTTCTCCTCCCTCGTGAACCCCTTCCACATGCGCGGCGACCTCAAGGTCCGCGCCGTCCCGCTGGACCGCCTCGCCGAGTCCGTCCGCCCGGACACCGCCCTCGTCGCCGTCAGCGCCGCCCAGTCCGCCGACGGCCGGATCGCCGACCTGCCCGCCGTGCGCGCCGCCGCGCTGGAGCACGGGGCGCGCACCTACGTCGACGCCTCCCAGTCGGCCGGCTGGCTGCCGCTGGAGGCCGACGCGTACGACTTCGTCGCCACCGTCGGCTTCAAGTGGCTCCTGGGCCCGCACGGGGCCGCCTTCTGCGTCGTCCCGCAGGACTTCGGCGGGCTGACGCCGCTGCTCGCCGGCTGGGTCTCCGGGGAGATCCCCTGGGACAGCTGCTACGGCCCCGTCGAACAACTCGCCGACTCCGCCCGCCGCTTCGACATCAGCCCCGCCCTCTTCACCTTCGCCGGGCTGCGCGCCTCCCTGGAGCTGATCGAGGAACTCGGGATCTCCGCCATCCAGGCCCACGACCTCGCCCTCGCCGACCGCTTCCGCGCCGGACTCGCCACCCTCGGCCACGAACCGGTGCCCTCGCCCGGCTCGGCCATCGTCTCCGTGCCCGGCCTGGGCGAGCGCCAGCCCGAGCTGAGCGCCGCCGGAATCGAGGTCTCCAACCGCGCGGGCAACCTGCGCGCCGCCTTCCACCTCTACAACACCCCGGAGGACGTCGACCGGCTGCTGAACGCCCTGTCTGCCTGAAACCACTGGCGCGGGCCCGCCCAGGGCGCTAAGCAGGTCCTGGGAAGTTCAGGCACGCCCCCGGCGCCGCCCGGGCACGCCAAGAGCACGCACCGGCCGTGACACAAGCCGCTGCCGCGGCGGGCGCGGGAACGCACCCGCACTTCCCAGGACCTGCTCAGGAAGGGCATCAGGGGGGTGGTACCGGTGGAGTCCACGGGCGATACGTCCGTCGAGCCGCCCGCCGATGCGGAGGTGCACCGTCGGCTGGTGTACGGCGACGAGTCCGCGCTGGCCGAGGTGTACGCGGCGTACGGCGGGCTGGTGCGGCGGGTCGCCGTGTGCGTCACCCGTTCCGCGGCCGCCGCCGAGGGCGTGGCGCAGGAGGTCTTCGCCCACCTGTGGAGCAGGCCGTACAGCTTCGACGCGGGCCGTGGCTCGCTGCGCACCTGGCTCTCCCTGCTCGCCCACCGGCGGGCCGTGGACTGGGTGCGCAGCGAGACCCGGCACCGCAAGGCCGCCGCCGACGACTCGGCGCTCCAGGCCATCCCGGACGCCGCACCCGGCCCCGACGAGACCGTCGTCGACCGGGAGCTCCCTCCTGCTGCACTCCGCGCTCGCCGAACTCCCGCAGCCCCAGCGCGAGGTCGTACACCTCGCCTACTTCGCCGGCCGCACCTACCGGCAGGCCGCCGCGGAGCCAAGCGGGTCCGGGGAAGTGCGGGCACGCCCCCACGCCGCCCGGCACGCACTCTCGCCGCACCGGCCAAAGGCCCTGGTAGCTCCTCCCCCACTCTCGGCTTCGCTCGAGCGGGGGGACCCCATCGAGGACCTTCGTCCGGCACGCCGAGAGCACGCACCGGCTGTGACACAAGCCGCTGCCGCGGCGGGCGCGGGAACGCACCCGCACTTCCCCGGACCCGCTCAGGGATCCCCGAGGGCACCGCCAAGACCCGGCTGCGCAGCGCTCTGCGCGCCTTGGCGGAGACTTTGGCCGACCCGCCGGACCCGGCGCTCGAAAGGGGCGCATGATGGCGAGAGGGGTACAGCGGCGTACCGGGGTACTCGCACGGCAATCGGCCAGGGAGGAGGCGAGCGGTGAGCGACGAGCACGAGGCCGTACGTGATCTGCTGGCCGCCTGGGCCTTCGGCGCCCTCGACCCGGCCGAGGAGGAGACGGTCCTGACGCACCTGGCCGGGTGCGAGAGCTGCGCGGCGGAAGGGGCACGGCTGCGGGAGACCGTACGCCTGCTGGACGGGCCGCCGCCGACGGCTCCCGCGGGCCGGAACAACGGCGCGCTGTCCCTCGCCCCGCGCACCCGCCCCGCCGTCCCCCGCGTCGCCGGGCACGCCGCCCCCTACGCCGCCGCCGTCGCCGGGCTCAGGGCGCTGCTGCCCGAGCTGGCGGGCCACTGGGCCACGCCGGTCGTGCACGACTGGGACGTGCACGCCACCGTCGCCCACCTGCTCGCCGCCGACGAGCCCCTGGCCGGCCTGCTCGGCGTCGACGCGCGCGTGCCGCCCTCGCCCGTCGAGGAGGGCACGCCCTGGGAGGACGCCTGGAACCGCCGTACCGCCGATGTCATCGCCCATGAGCACGGCCGTACGCCCGAGGAGACCGTGGCCGACTGGGGCGCGCAGGCGGACGCGCTGCTCGGCACGCCCGAGGCCAGGGACGCCGAACTCGCCGCGCGGGCCGTGCTGCTGATGGGGATGCGGCTGCCCATCGCCGACCACTTCCTGGTGCGCGCCTTCGAGACCTGGATCCACACCGACGACATCGGCCGCGCCCTCGGCCTCGCCGTCCCCCCGCCGCCCGATGAGCACCTGGGGCAGCTCGTCCGCCTCGCCGTCCGCGTCCTCGGCCTGGCCCTCGGACCCACCGCGCCCCCGGTGCTGTTCTCGGTCACCGGGGGCGAGGAGTGGGTGCTGGGCTCCGGGGACGAGCCCGTACAGGCCGAACTGGCCCTGGAGCCGGTCGACTTCTGCCGACTGGTCGGCGGGCGGTACGCCCCTCAGACCGTGCCCCGCGGACAGAACGGCGACGCGGCCGCCGTACGGAACGTACTGGAGCGGGCCGCGTCGCTGTCGTGGCTGTGAGGGTCACCTCACCGCAGTGGGGTCACTTCACCGGCGTGAAGTCCCTCGCGCCGATGCTGCATTCTCCGGGGGACAACCCCCGGACCCCCGACCGGGCTCGGCTTACCGGACGGGAGTGAAATCCCTTGCTCCGATGAACGTCGGCCGCCGTACCGGAGCCGCGAAGGGCTCCACGGCCGCGTTCTCCACGCTGTTGAACACGATGAACACATTGCTGCGCGGGAACGGCGTGATGTTGTCGCCGGAGCCGTGCATGCAGTTGCAGTCGAACCAGGTCGCCGAACCGGCCTTGCCCGTGAAGAGCTTGATGCCGTACTCGGAGGCCATCTTGGTCAGCGCCTCGTCCGACGGCGTGCCCGCGTCCTGCATCTGGAGGGACTTCTTGTAGTTGTCCTTCGGCGTGGCCCCCGCACACCCGAGGAAGGTCTTGTGCGAGCCGGGCATGATCATGAGCCCGCCGTTGGTGTCGTAGTTCTCGGTCAGCGCGATCGAGACGGACACCGTCCGCATGTTCGGCAGACCGTCCTCGGCGTGCCAGGTCTCGAAGTCGGAGTGCCAGTAGAAGCCACTCGCCCCGAAGCCGGGCTTGACGTTGATCCGCGACTGGTGGACGTACACGTCCGAGCCGAGGATCTGCCGCGCCCGGCCGACCACCCGCTCGTCACGCACCAGAGCGGCGAACACCTCGCTGATCCGGTGCACTTCGAAGACGGACCGGATCTCCTTGGACTTCGGCTCGATGATCGAGCGCTCGTCCGCGCGGATCGCCGGGTCGGTGACCAGCCGCTCCAGCTCCTGCGCGTAGACCGTGACCTCGTCGTCGGTGATGAGCTGGTCGATGGCGAGGAAGCCGTCGCGCTCGAAGGACTGCAGATCACCGGTCGCGATCGGGCCCGGCGTGTCGGGGGAGCCCCACACGACGGGGTCCTGGCGCGGGGTCGACACCTCGGTGGCGCCACGGCTGGGGTAGAGATCGGTGGCGTTGGACGTGGTCGTCATGGGTTTCTCACACCTCCTCGGGCTCGGTGAGCAGCGGGTACACACCGTTCTCGTCGTGGTCCTCCCGGCCGGTCACGGGCGGGTTGAAGACACACAGGCAGCGGAAGTCCTCCTTGATCCGCAGCGTGTGCCTCTCGTGACCGTCCAGGAGGTACATGGTCCCGGGCGTGATCGCGTACGTCCGCCCGGTCTCGTGGTCGGTCAGCTCGGCCTCGCCCTCGACGCAGACGACGGCCTCGATGTGGTTCGCGTACCACATCGACGTCTCCGTACCCGCGTACAGGACCGTCTCGTGCAGGGAGAAGCCGACCTTCTCCTTCGCGAGGACGATGCGCTTGCTCTCCCAGGTGCCGGACGCCGATTTCACATGGCGCTCGGTGCCTTCGATGTCCTTGAACGAACGGACGATCACGGTGCTGCGATGCCTCCTAGGTGGTGGTTTTCCTGTTCGGTCAGGCGGTCTCGGTGACGGCGCGGGCGAGGATACGGAGCCCCTCGTCCAGCTCGTCGGGGGTGATGGTCAGGGCGGGGAGCAGCTTGAGGACCTCGCTCTCCGGGCCGGACGTCTCCACCAGCAGCCCGAGCTCGAAGGCGCGCTGCGCGACCCGGCCGGCGCGGTCCTTGTCGTGGAACTCCAGGCCCCACACCAGGCCGCGGCCCCGGTACTCCTTGACGTCGGCGAGGTTCTCCTCGCAGATGGCGATCAGGCCCTGCTCGACCTGCTCACCGCGCTTGCGGGTCTGCTTCTCCATCGCGCTGCCGTCGGCCCAGTACGTCTCCAGGGCGGCGGTGGCGGTGACGAAGGCGGGGTTGTTGCCGCGGAAGGTGCCGTTGTGCTCGCCCGGCTCCCAGACGTCCAGCTCGGGCTTGAACAGGCACAGCGACATGGGCAGTCCGTAGCCGCTGATGGACTTGGACACGGTGACGATGTCCGGGGTGATGCCCGCCTCCTCGAAGGAGAAGAAGGCACCGGTACGACCGCACCCCATCTGGATGTCGTCGACGATCAGCAGCATGTCCTGCCGCTCGCACAGCTCGGCCAGCGCGCGCAGCCACTCCGGGCGCGCCACGTTGATGCCGCCCTCGCCCTGCACGCTCTCGACGATCACGGCGGCGGGCTTGTTGAGCCCGGAGCCCTGGTCCTCCAGGATCCGCTCGAACCACAGGAAGTCCGGGACCGTGCCGTCGAAGTAGTTGTCGAACGGCATGGGCGTGCCGTGCACCAGCGGGATCCCGGCGCCGGCGCGCTTGAAGGCGTTGCCGGTGACGGCGAGGGAGCCCAGCGACATGCCGTGGAAGGCGTTGGTGAACGAGACGATGGCCTCGCGCCCCTTCACCTTCCGGGCGAGCTTGAGGGCGGACTCGACGGCGTTGGTGCCGGTCGGGCCCGGGAACATGACCTTGTACGGCAGGTCGCGCGGGCGCAGCACCAGGTCCTGGAAGGTCTGCAGGAAGGCCCGCTTGGCGCTGGTGGACATGTCGAGCCCGTGCGTGACGCCGTCGCGCTCCAGGTAGTCGATCAGCGCCCGTTTCAGGACGGGGTTGTTGTGGCCGTAGTTCAGTGAGCCGGCGCCGGCGAAGAAGTCCAGGTACTCGTGGCCGTCCTCGTCGTACATGCGGCTGCCACGCGCACGGTCGAAGACGGTGGGCCAGCCGCGGCAGTAGCTGCGCACCTCGGACTCCAGGGTCTCGAAGACGCTGAGGTCGGGCTGGGTGATGGTCACGACGAATCGCTCCTCGATGCGTGGGGAGTTCAGAGAGAGAGGGGGCCGATGCGGTACAGGACTTCGGGGTCGTGCGGTCCGTCCGGGAACAGGCCGGCGGGGAAGAGCACCTCGCGCTCCAGGGCGGCGCCGTGCCGCTCGGCGAAGGAGCCGAACAGCCGCTCGGAGGCGGTGTTGCCGGGCGTGATGGTGGTCTCGACGCCGGTGACGCCGTACTCGCCGCGGACCCGTGCGACGAGCCCGTCGAGCAGCGCGGCGGCGATGCCGCGGCCGCGGTGGCCGTCGTCCACGGCGACCTGCCAGACGAGGAGGGTGCGCGGGCGGTCCGGCCGTACGTACCCGGTGACGAAGCCGACCGGCTCCCCGCGCTCGTCGCGGGCGACGGCCGATGTGCCGGCGAAGTCGCGGCACCACAGCAGATAGCTGTACGACGAGTTGAGGTCGAGGGCTTCGGAGTCTCTGGCTATCCGCCACAGCGCGGCCCCGTCGGCCACCGCCGGACGGTCGATTTGCAGGTCTGCTTGTGCGGCAGTCATGCGAATTGAATTTACCGAGGGAAAATTGAAATTGCATGGCCGTGAGGGGTTACGCGTGAGGGCCGGATGTGTTATCACGCGGGCGTGAGAGGCGCCGCCCGGGGCCTGCGAAACGCCCCTTTTGCCCCCTTAATACCGCACAAATCAGACACGATGTGGAACGCGTCACAGCAATGTAACTCTTACGAGACCTGCCCGAATTGATCCGGTTGGCGTTCGCGGAATCTTTGTGTTTAGGTTCGGGGAAAGCGGGCAGAAGACTAGGGGAAGCTGCCCTCTATAAAGAATTCCAGAATTACCTTGAATTCAGGCTCCGGTAACACCGTCGATGCGCTCTCGAAGAATGTCGGCGTGGCCGTTGTGCCGGGCGTACTCCTCGATCATATGAATCAACACCCACCGCAGGCTGACCTCGACACCGGCCATCGGCCCGTCCACGATCCGCCCCACCCCCTCCACCGCCCGCCCGGCACAGACCTCCCGCCCCCGGGCGACCTCCCGCCGCCACACGTCGAGCGCCTCGCGGATCCCCCGCCCGCCGTCAAGCCGGTACCCGCTCTCGTTCCCGGCGCCGTACACGGGCGGCACGTCGAGCCCGCCCACCACCCGCTGGAACCAGTTCCGCTCACACTCCGCGAGATGCTGCACCAGCCCGAGCAGGGTCAACTCCGACGGCTCGGCGGAGGCCCGCCGCACCTGCGCGTCGTCCAGTCCCGCGCACTTCAGCTCCAGGGTGGCGCGGTGGAAGTCGAGCCAGCTCTCGAGCATGGAGCGCTCGTCACCGGTCAGGAGGGGGATGGGGCGGCCGTCGGGGAGGGTTTGGGGGGTGTTGGTGGTCATAGGGGGAGCGTGGCACGCGGGAGCGGAGCGCCGCGCACCATTAAGCGCCGGCCGGTTGCATTTCAGCCCGTCCGGCGTTTGAGGACGAGGCCGTTCAGGCCGACGGGGGTCCAGGGGGCGCAGCCCCCTGGCGGGGCCGAAGGGGCAGAGCCCCTTCAGGATGGGACGGGTAAGGGCGGCGGGGGCGAGAAACCCCTACTGCCACCCCGCGTCCACCGCGTCCACCGCCCCCGCCACATCCACACCCAGCCCCATCTCCGCCAGCACCGCGCCCAGCGCCGCCACGCACCCCCGCACGGCCCCCACCGTCGCATCCGACCCGTAATGATTGACCCGGATCATCTCCTTGGCCAACGCCCCACCCCCGGCGGCCAGCGGCAACGCCGGGTCGCTCGCCAGCGCCCGGGCCACCACCTCCGACGCCGTCACCCCGGCCGGCACCCTCAGCGTCGTGGCGACCGGCGCCGCCTCCCGGGCGTCGTACACATACGGCTCCAGCCCTCCGCCCAGCGCCACCGCACCGGCCCGAGCCGACAGCGCCGCGGCCCGGTGGCGGGCCATCACCGTCTCCAGCCCGTCCCCCTCGATCCGCTCCACGCACGCCTCCAGCGCCAGCATCTCGAGCTGCGCCGGCGCGTGCAGCAGCGCCGTGCGCCCGCCGTCGATCCACCGCTCCTTCCAGTCGAGCAGCGACAGATACGACCGCCGCGGCGCCCCCGGATTCGCCGCCATCCGCGCCCACGCCCGCTCGCTCACCGACACCGCCGACACCCCGGCCGGCCCGCCCATCGCCTTCTGCGCCCCGATCACGCACAGGTCCACACCCCACGCGTCCGGCAGCACCGGCTCGGCCCCGATCGACGCCACCGCGTCCAGGTGGAACAGCGCCCCGTGCGCCCGCACCACCTCGCCGATCTCCGCGACGGGATTGGTGTTGCCGGTCGCCGCTTCCGCGTGCACCAGGGACACGAAGTCGATCCCGGGGTGCTCGGCGAAGGCGTCCCGGATCCGGTCCGCCGTGACCGCCGTGTGGAACGGGACCGTCAGATCGATCACCGTCGCGCCGCAGTCCCGCAGCCAGTTGCCGAAGGTCTGCCCGTACGGACCGGTGATCACGTTCAGCGCGGTCGTACCGGGCCCGGCCGTCCCCCGGATCGCCCCCTCCAGCGGCAGCAGCGCCTCACCCTGCATGATCACGACGTCCTGCTCGGTCCCGAGCAACCGCGCCACCCGGTCCTCGATCGCGGCGAAACGGGCGGCGCTCAGCGGGGCCAGGTCCAGGAAGGGATGGGTCACGGCAGGACTCTCTCTTTGCTTGCGGGCTCAACGAAAACGAGGGTAACCGCCGCCCCAACTCTCCATCCGTCTCATGACTTCTTAGGTGTGATGGCCCTGTGACCATCGGTTTGGTTTGAGGAGCCCAAACATCTCCTTATAATCGGAACCCACAGTTCCCTGACAGGAGGCTCCCCGTGAAGACGACCCTCGGGCGCCGGACCCGCGTTCTGGCCGCCATCACCGCGACGGCCGGGCTGGTGCTCGTGGCCGGCTGCTCCTCCGACGGCGACGGCGGCGGTGGTACGAAGACCGCGGCCGGCGGCGTCGAGCTCGTCAAGGCGGGCCAGCTCACCACCTGCACCCACCTGCCCTACCCGCCGTTCCAGTCGGAGATCGACGGCAAGGTGCAGGGCTTCGACGTCTCCCTCATCGACCTGGTCGCGGACGACCTGGGCGTGAAGCAGGCGATCGTCGACCAGCCCTTCGAGAACTTCAAGACCGGTGGGTCCCTCAACGCCGGCCAGTGCGACCTCGCCGCCGCCGGCATGACCATCACCGACGAGCGCAAGAAGAACGTCGACTTCTCGGACCCGTACTTCGAGGCCACCCAGGCCGTCCTGGCCGGCAAGAAGAGCGGCATCTCCTCCTTCGCGGACCTCAAGGGCAAGAAGGTCGGCGCCCAGGCGCAGACGACCGGCGAGGACTACGCCAAGAGCAAGGGCCTGAACCCGGTCTCCTTCGAGTCCTCCGACGCCGTCCTCAACGGCCTGCGCACCGGCCAGGTCCAGGCCGTCGTCATCGACTACCCGGTGGTCCAGGGCTGGCTGAAGACCAAGGCCAACGCCGACGCCTTCCAGGTGGCCGAGCAGGTCAACACCGGCGAGCAGTACGGCGTCACCGTCAAGAAGGGCAACGACAAGCTGCGCGAGGCCATCAACAAGGCGCTCGCGGACGCGAAGGCCGACGGCACGTACAAGAAGCTGTACGAGCAGTGGATCGGCCCGTACGACGAGTCGGCCGCGTCGCCCGCCGCCTCATGACCGACACGGACGTAGCAGTCCAGCCGAAGAAGAAGGGCCTGACCCGGCGCCAGAAGCGCAGCCTGTCGCGCGGCATCCAGTACGTCGTCTTCGTCGCGGCCGTGATCGCCTTCGCGGTCGCGGCCGACTGGGACCGGCTGCAGAACCAGTTCGCGCAGAAGGCCATCGCGGAACAGATGTTCCCCGAGGTCATCACGCTCGCGCTGAAGAACACCGTGCTGTACACCGTGTCCGGCTTCGCCGTCGGGCTGGCGCTCGGCATGCTGATCGCGCTGATGCGGCTGTCGTCCGTCGGGCCCTACCGCTGGCTCGCCGGCGTCTACATCGAGATCTTCCGCGGGCTGCCCGCCCTGCTGATCTTCATCTTCATCGGCGTCGCCGTACCGCTGGCCTTCCCGGGGACAGAGATACCCGGCGGCACCTACGGCAAGGTCGCGCTCGCGCTCGGCCTGGTCGCCGCCGCGTACATGGCCGAGACCATCCGCGCGGGCATCCAGGCGGTGCCCAAGGGACAGATGGAGGCGGCGCGCTCGCTCGGCTTCTCGCCCGCCCGCGCCATGATCTCGATCATCATCCCGCAGGCGTTCCGGATCATCCTCCCGCCGCTGACCAACGAACTCGTCCTCCTCTTCAAGGACTCCTCGCTGGTGCTGTTCCTCGGTGTCACGCTGGAGGAGCGCGAACTGTCCAAGTTCGGCCGTGACCTGGCCAGCCAGACCGCCAACTCCACGCCGATCCTGGTCGCAGGCCTGTGCTACCTGCTGATCACGATCCCGCTCGGCTTCGTCGTACGCCGTATGGAGGCCAAGGCCCAGGAGGCCGTGAAATGACCCGACCGGAGATCGAAGTCCGGGGCCTGCACAAGTCCTTCGGCGACAACCAGGTGCTGCGCGGCATCGACCTGGAGATCGGCCAGGGCGAGGTGGTGTGCGTCATCGGCCCCTCGGGGTCCGGCAAGTCGACGCTCCTTCGCTGCGTGAACCTGCTCGAGGAGCCCACCAAGGGCCAGGTCTTCGTCGGCGGCACCGAGCTCACCGACCCGGACGTCGACATCGACGCCGTACGCCGCCGTATCGGCATGGTCTTCCAGCAGTTCAACCTGTTCCCGCACCTCACGGTGACCGAGAACCTTACCTTGCCGCAGCGCCGGGTCCTGGGGCGGGACAAGGCCGCGGCCGCGAAGGTCGCCGCCGAGAACCTGGAGCGGGTCGGCCTCGCGGAGAAGGCGTCGGCGTACCCCGCCTCCCTCTCCGGCGGCCAGCAGCAGCGCGTCGCCATCGCCCGTGCGCTCGCCATGGGGCCCGCGGTGATGCTCTTCGACGAGCCGACGTCGGCGCTGGACCCCGAACTGGTGGGTGATGTCCTGGCCGTCATGCGCATGCTCGCGAACGAGGGCATGACGATGATGGTCGTCACCCACGAGATGACCTTCGCGCGCGAGGTCGCCGACCGGGTCGTCTTCATGGACGGCGGAGTGATCGTCGAGGACGGCACCCCCGACCAGGTCATCGCAAACCCCCGGCACGAACGCACCCGCCACTTCCTCTCCCGCCTCCTCGACCCGGCGATGGCTGAGGTGGAGGAGGAAACCTCGGACCAGGTGGGCAAGGGCGACTAGCCGGTCATTAAGGTGCGGTACATGAGCGAACGCGCGGTGCTGCACGTGAAGGGCCGGGTCCTCGTCGGTCCGGACGACGTCCGGGACGAGCTGTGGGTCGTCGACGGCCGGATCTCGTACGACCGTCCCGTCGGCGCCCGCGACGTCCGTACCGTCGAGGGGTGGGCCCTGCCCGGTCTCGTCGACGCGCACTGCCATGTGGGCCTCGGCCCGCACGGTCCGGTCGACGACGGCACCGCGGAGAAGCAGGCGCTGACCGACCGCGACGCGGGCGCCCTGCTGATCCGTGACGCCGGATCGCCCTCCGACACCCGCTGGGTCGACGACCGCGAGGACCTGCCGAAGATCATCAGGGCAGGGCGGCACATCGCCCGCACCCGCCGCTACATCCGCGGCTACGCCCACGAGATCGAACCGGAGGACCTCGTCGCCTACGTCGCCCAGGAGGTCCGGCGCGGCGACGGCTGGGTCAAGCTGGTCGGCGACTGGATCGACCGCGACCTCGGGGACCTCGCTCCCAGCTGGCCACGGGACGCGGTCGAGGCGGCCATCGCTCAGGCGCACCGCCTGGGCGCCCGCGTCACCGCGCACTGCTTCGCCGAGAACTCCCTCCAGGACCTGGTCGAGGCGGGCATCGACTGCATCGAACACGCGACGGGCCTGACGGAGGACCTGATCCCGCTCTTCGCCTCGCGCGGCGTGGCGATCGTGCCGACCCTGGTCAACATCGCGACCTTCCCGAAGCTGGCCGACGGCGGTGAGTCCAGGTACCCACGCTGGTCGGCCCATATGCGCCGCCTCCACGAACGCCGCTACGACACGGTCCGCTCCGCCTACGACGCCGGCATCCCGGTCTTCGTCGGCACGGACGCGGGCGGTCACCTGCCCCACGGCCTGGTGGCGGCCGAGGTGGCGGAACTGGTCACCGCCGGCATCCCCGCCGTCGAGGCCCTCGCGGCGACGAGCTGGGCGGCCCGGGCATGGCTGGGGCGCCCGGGCCTGGAGGAGGGCGCCGCGGCCGATCTCGTGGTGTACGAGTCCGACCCGCGCGCGGACGTACGCGTCCTGGCGGCGCCTCGGCGGATCGTGCTGAACGGGCGCGTCGTCGGCTGAGCCGGGACCCTCAGTCCGCCGTGTAATCGCCGACCCCCACGGCGTAGACCACATCGGCCCAGAAGGAGTCCTGGGAGAACGCCGAGTAGTCGATGGCCGCCAGCGCGTCCCTGAGGCGCTGCGCCGCGTCGTCGAGTTCTTCCGGGTCGGTGTCCACGGTGCCGTAGGGAAGTCCGGCGGCGAACTCCTGGAGGCATGCCAG
Organism: Streptomyces sp. UG1; assembly: GCF_049974585.1. NCBI lineage: Bacteria > Bacillati > Actinomycetota > Actinomycetes > Kitasatosporales > Streptomycetaceae > Streptomyces > Streptomyces sp. UG1. The sequence goes on from NZ_JBNGGG010000014.1 coordinate 154,021, forward strand.
GAATGCTGCCGGTGACGCGTTGACGTGGAGGACTTCGCCATCCATTCCGTGGAGCAGGACGACTCTGCCGCGCTTGACCTCGACGCAGAAGGGCTCGTCAAGGTACCAGCGGTCACGCGCGGCTCCGACGACGACGAGACGTATCTCGAAACCGTGGTTCTCAGCGGTGACGAGAGCCGGATCGTCGGGGGCGAAGAGCATGTGTTCGCGAGGCAGCCCGACCTCCGTCAGGAAGCGACGGACGGCCATATTCCGTATGGGCGAGACGGCGCCCGCCTCGTAGCGATGGAGGGAAGTCACGACGGCCACGATGCCACGACGACCGTGTTGACGGAGCGTTACCGTCTGCCGCACATCATCGGCGCGCACCACCTCGCATGCGACCGGCGCTCGACGCGAGCGCTCGCGCACAAGGGGGAACGGAGGTGACGTTGAGGAACACCCATGCCGCACTATTCGAAAAAGTTCACGGAAACCCCACGTAGGAGTGAAGTCCTGGCGGATTGCTGACTGTTCACTCTCGGTACGCAATTCTTGCCGGGTCCCTAGCAAGTCTCCTCTGGGGGTCCCCACCTTGAACGGCAAGAACTTCCGCCTGCCCGCACGCCGTCTCGCCACCGTCGCGACGGCCACCGCCCTGACCGCCGGTCCCGCGGTCCTGGCCGCCGCGGGCACCGCACACGCGACCGGTGACGAGGGCCGCGCGAGCGCCGCCGTGCTGCGCACCGGGCTCGACGTCTCCCTGCTCAACAAGACCGTGAACGTCCCGCTCGCGGTCTCCCTCAACGAAGTGCAGGCGCCGCAGAGCGCCGAGAAGGCCACGCTGACGGCCCGGTTGAACGGTGTCGACGGCGGCCGGCCCTTCAGCGTGCTGAACGCCGAGGTCGCATCGTCGAAGGCCACGGCCGAGGACGGCAAGGCCGAGGGGTACACCAACCTCGCCCACGCCAAGGTCCACGTCCCCGGCCTGCCGCTGCTCTCGCTCATCGAGGTCGGCCAGGTCACCTCCAAGGCCACCTGCGAGGCCGGCAGGACGCCGACCGCGTCCTCCAACCTGCTTGGCGACGTCACCGTGCTGGGCAAGAAGGTCACACTGACCGCCGGCGGCACCACGAACGTCGAGGTGCCGGGCGTGGGCGACGTGCGGCTGGACTACTCCAAGACGGAGCAGACCTCGCGTACGGCCGCTGCCACCGCCCTCGAACTCAAGGTCTCCGTCAACCCGCTGAAGCTGAACGTCGCCGAGGTCGAGGGCACCCTGACCCTGGCGAAGGCGACCTGCGAGACCCCGGCCGCGCCCGCCCAGCAGGCCGACCCGAGCGCCGACCCGGCGGGTGATGTGCAGCCCCAGGGCAAGGCCGCCGACGACGGCCTCGCCGAGACCGGCGGCAGCTCCATGACGCCGTACATCGCGGGCGGCGCGGTCGCGCTCCTCGTCGCTGGCGGGGGAGCGGTGGCGCTGGCGCGCCGGGGGAAGAGCTGACCGATCAGAGGTCGATCTCGGCCCAGACCGTCTTGCTCGGGCCCGGCTCGGTGTCGACGCCCCAGCGCGTGGCGAGGGCGTCGACCAGGAGGAGGCCACGGCCGGTGTCGGCTTCGGCGGCGGGCGCCGAGACACGCGGGAGGCGCTCGCCGCGGGCGTCGGCCACCTCGACGCGGACCGTGTCCGGCCCGTAGCTCAGACGCAGGGCGATGTCACGGCCGGGCACGCGCGCGTGCAGTACGGCGTTGACGGCCAGCTCGGTGACGATCAGCGCGGCGGCGTCGGAGACATCGGAGCCGTACGGGAATCCCCATGCGTCGAGTTGCTGCGTCGTGAACCGCCGGGCGAGTCGCGCGCCACGGCGGGTGGCGCTGAGGCGCTGGCTGAACACACGTACGGTGACGGGGGATTGGGTGCGTGGTGCGGTCATGCGGCCAGCGTTCCGTCAGAACGCGCGGCGCAGCCAGGCACGACGCTGGTACAAGCGCGTTGTACTGGTTCGTTCGATGGACAGGGTGTGTAACGCCCCGTGACCATGGGCGGGTTGGCGTGTGCGATGCGTACGGGAGGTGCCAGGCGTGGTGGACGTCGAGGACGCGGGAGCCGGAGGCGGGGGCAGTGAACCAGAAGTGTCGGACAGCCTCAAGACGTTCGGCGCGGTGCACAAGGCACTGCGGGAGACGGCGGGGCTCACGCAGGAGGAGTACGCCGACGTCGTCGGCTACTCGGTGCATGCCGTGGCCAAGCTGGAGCAGGGCAGGCGGTTCCCGCAGCCGAAGTACATCCAGCGGGCGGGTGAGGTGCTGGAGGCGCCGAGGGTGCTGCGGGCGGCGGCACGGAATCTGACGCGGAAGCAAGGGCTGGCGTCGTGGTTCCAGCAGTGGGCGGGGATCGAGGAGGAGGCGATCTCGCTCTACGCTTACGAATGCCGGGCGATTCCGGGGTTGTTGCAGCCGGAGCCGTATGTGCGGGCGGTTTTCCGCAGCAGCCTGCCGCCGCTGACCGACGACCAGTTGGAGCGACAGGTAGAGGCGCGGCTGGAGCGACAGCGGTTGCTGACGGGAAAGCAGAACGTGGCGTTCAGCTTCATCATCGAGCAGGCCGTCGTCGAGCGGCGAACGGGCGGAGACGACGTCACGCGCATCTTGATCGACCACCTGCTTCAGTGCAGCGAGCTTCGCAACGTTCAGCTCCAGATCATGCCCTTGCGACAGCCGGATCACGCAGGTCTCGACGGCCCCATGTATCTCGCCGAAACTCCTGACCATCAGTGGTTCGGCTACTTCGAGGGCCAGCAGGGAAGCGCCCTGATCAGCGACCCGAAAGACACCAGCGCCCTTCTCCAGCGCTATGGCAAGATGCGCTCGCAGGCTCTCAGCGATGAGGCGACCGTGAGCCTGCTGAAGCAGATGCGAGGAGCGCTATGAGCACCACCGAGTTGGCGTGGTTCAAGAGCAGCTATAGCGGCACACAGGGAGACAACTGTGTCGAAGTCGCCGTGGACCAGGCCATCCACGTGCGCGACTCGAAGCAGCCCGAAGAGGGATGGCTAGCCCTGTCCCGCACCACTTGGTCGGCGTTCGTCGCGTATGCAGGCGGCACCCAAGGCTGACGCCGCGTTCGGAGGAGCGCCCATGAGCACAACCGAACCGGCATGGTTCAAGAGCAGCTACAGCGGCAGTTCCGGAGACAACTGCATCGAAGTCGCCGTGGACCAAGCCATCCACGTGCGCGACTCGAAGCAGCCGGCCGGAGGACAGCTCGCCCTGTCCCCCACCACCTGGTCGGCGTTCGTCACCTACGCGTCCGATGCCCGTGTCATCGCCCGGCCCAGCGCCTGAAGGAAGGAGCCGGCCGTAGCCCGGTCCCGTACCGCCAGCCGCAGCCATTCCTCGCCAAGGCCGGGGAAGGTGTCCCCGCGCCGCACGGCGAACCCCAGGCCGCGCAGGTGCCGTCGGACCGCGGTGGCCCTCGGCAGCCGTACGAGGACGAAGGGGCCCTCGGCGGGTTCCACGACCCGGAGCCCGTCCGAGGCGAACTCGGTGAGTCCCGTGACCAGATGGGCGCGGTCGGCGGCGATGCGGTGGGCCGCGTGGGCCGCCTCGGCCAGGGCCCGGGGGGACACGCAGGCCTCGGCGGCGGTGAGCGCGGGGGTGGAGACCGGCCACAGGGGCTGGGCGCGCTCCAGGTCGGCGACGGTCTCCGGGGCGGCGAGGACGTAGCCGATCCGCAGGCCGGCCAGGCCCCAGGTCTTGGTCAGGCTGCGCAGCACCACCAGGCCGGGCACGTCCGTGCGGCCCGCCAGCGCCTCCCGCTCACCCGGCACCGCGTCCATGAACGCCTCGTCCACCACCAACGTCCGCCCGGGGCGGGCGAGTTCCGTGATGGAGGCGGCCGGGTGCAGCACCGAGGTCGGGTTCGTCGGGTTGCCGATCACCACCAGGTCGGCGTCCTCGGGGACGGCCGCCGGGTCGAGGCGGAAGCCGTCCGCCTCGCGCAGCAGTACGCGGTCGACCGTGTGGCCCGCGTCCCGCAGTGCCGCCTCCGGCTCCGTGAACTGCGGGTGCACGACCACCGGCCGGTGCACCTTCAGCGCCCGCGCCAGCAGCACGAACGCCTCCGCCGCCCCCGCCGTCAGCAGCACCCGCTCCACCGGGAGGCCATGGCGGGCCGCCACCGCCGCCCGCGCGGGCCGCCCGTCCGGGTAGGCCGCCAGGGAACCCAGCGACCCGGCGACGCGCTCGCGCAGCCACGCGGGCGGGGTGTCCGCGCGGACGTTCACGGCGAGGTCGACGAGCGCCGAGCCGTCGTCACGGACCTCGGCGTCGCCGTGGTGGCGCAGGTCGTGCCCGCCCTCAGTGCGCATGCGCGTGTCCGCCGTGCTGATGATGGTGGTGGTGGCCGTCGTCGTCCGGGTGGAAGTGCGGCTGCTGCGGCAGGCCCACCTTGTCCTCGAAGCCGGGCAGCGCGATGCGGTACACGCACGAGTCGCAGTTCATCCGCAGGTCGCCCTCTACGGCCTCCTTGTACCGCTCCATCACCAGGTCCAGCAGCTCCGGCTCCGGACCGATCACGTCCGCCGAACGCACCTCGACCTCCGGGTGCGCGTCCGCCCAGCCCTCCGTCTGCAGCCGCACCCGGTCCGGCAGGATGCCGGTGAACAGGAAGTACGGCAGCACGACGATCCGCTTCGCCCCCAGCCGCACACAGCGGTCCAGGCCGCTCGGCACGTCCGGCGCCGCCAGCGACACGAACGCCGTCTCCACGCCCGCGTAACCGCGCCCCTCCCACAGCAGCCGCGCCGCCTTGTGCACCTCGGCGTTGGCGTCCGGGTCGGTCGAGCCGCGCCCGACCAGCAGCACGGTCACGTCGGCCCGGTCGCCGGGCGTGCGGCTGCCCTCGGTGCCCAGCGCCGTGTCGAGGCGGCGCTCCAGGACGGACAGCAGCGCCGGGTGCGGGCCCAGCGGGCGGCCGTAGCTGTACGAGATCCCGGGGTGCCGCTCCTTCTCGCGGGCCAGCGCGGCCGGGATGTCGCCCTTGGCGTGCCCGGCCGACACCAGCATCAGCGGTACGGCGGCGAACCGGCGTACGCCTCGCTCCACCAGCTCCGTCACCGCTTCGCCCAGCGGCGGCGGGGACAGCTCGATGAAGCCGCCCGCGACGGGCAGCTCGGGGTGGCGGCGCCCCAGCTCCCGTACGAAGTCGCGGAACGCCTCGGCTCCGGCATCGTCCCGGGTGCCATGACCGGCGATGAGCAGGGCGGGCGGCGGGGTGGTCACAGGTTCTCCTCGGGACGGGAATCGGGACGGGAATCGGGATGGGAAGCGGGGTGGTACAGCAGGGCGTTGAGCGCGGCCGAGGCGACCGCCGAACCGCCCTTCTCGGACACGTTGCTCACGGCGGGCAGCCCGCTCTCGCGCAACGCCGCCTTGGACTCGACCGCGCCGACGAAGCCGACGGGCAGGCCGATGACGAGGGCGGGGGCGGCGTCCAGGGTGAGCAGTTCCTCCAGGGCGGTCGGCGCGTTGCCGATCACCCACAGGGCGCCCGGGCCGACCTGCTCGTGAGCGAGCCGGATGGCGTGCGCCGAGCGGGTCAGCCCGGGGCCGGCCACGGCGTCCCGCAGCCGGCAGACGGTCTCGCGGCGCGTGATGCCCGCCGCCACCATCTCCACGTCCACGACCACGGGCGCGCCGGAGTGCAGCGCGGCATGCGCCTTTTCGAGGGAATCCTCGTCCATGACGAGATCGGTCGCGTAGTCGAGGTCGGCGGCCGAGTGGATGACCCGCTCCACCACCGCCCGGGTCAGCGGCGGGAAGTGCGAGGTGTCGAGGCGGGCGCGCAGCCGCCGGTAGGACTCCTCCTCGATGGGGTGGACGACGCGCCTCACCTCTGCCCCTCCTGCCAGCGGTAGCCGCGCGGCGTCACCATGCGCCCCGCGATGTCCCGGGTCGCGGTGTTGCCCACGGTCACGACCGTCATCATGTCGACCGACGCCGGGTCCAGGGCGCCCAGCGTCGTGAGCGAGCTGGACTCGTCCGGCCGCGACGCGTTGCGTACGACGCCGACCGGCGTCGTCGGCGTGCGGTGCCCGGCGAGGATCGCGAGCGCCTTGGGAAGCTGCCAGTCGCGGCCGCGTGAACGAGGGTTGTAGAAGGTGACCACGATGTCCGCCTCGGCCGCCGCGCGCACCCGGCGCTCGATGACCTCCCAGGGGGTGTGGAGGTCGGAGAGGCTGATGGACACGTGGTCGTGGCCGAGCGGGGCGCCGAGGATCGCGGCGGCCGCGAGGGCGGCGGTCACGCCCGGCACGCCGATCACGTCGATGTCGTCGGACGCCTCGGCGAGCGCCGGGGAGGCCATGGCGTACACGCCCGCGTCCCCGCTGCCGATCAGCGCGACGGCCCGCCCCTTGCGGGCCTCCTCGACCGCCGTGCGCGCCCGCTCCTCCTCGGCGCCGAGCCCGGACTGAAGGATCCGGGTGCCGGGCCGCAGCAGATCGCGGATCTGGTCGACGTACTGGTCGAGCCCGACGAGCACCGAGGCCCGCCGCAGCTCCGCCTTCGCGCGCGGCGTCAGCAGGTCACGGGCGCCGGGCCCGAGCCCGACGACCGCGAGCCGCCCGCGCCCGGGCCGCCGTACGACGGCACAGGTCGCCATGGCGGGGCTCGCCGTGGACTTGCGCTTGGGGACGAGGAGTTCACCGCCGCGCGCCAGGGCGGCGGCCTCGGCGACCGAGGGGGTGCCGACGGCGGCCAGCGGCGCGTCGGAGGGGTTGGGGACCGCCACGGCGGCCAGCTCGTCGGCCGGGTGGGTGACGAGGGGGACGCCCAGGCGGGCCGCCGCCTCGACGATGCCGGGTTCGCCGGCCTTGGCGTCGACGGTGGCGAGTTCGGCGAGGCAGGCGGGGGAGAGCCCGGCGTCGCCGAGCGCGCTCTCGATCAGCCCGAGGATCTCCTCGACGGGGGCGCCCTTGGAGGCGCCGACACCGACGACGAGCGACGGCGGACGCAGCACGACCTCGCGCTCGGCGGGCCGCTCGACCAGCTGATCCGTCAGCCGGATCGTGTACGACCCCGCGCTGCCGACCTGGAGCGGCGGCAGCGGCCAGTCGACCTCCGCCCGCAGCGCCACCGGCTCCCCGTCCAGCAGCGCCCGCGAGACCCCGGCGACATCGCCCTCGACCGGGAGGCCGAGGGTGTCGAGGCCGGGCACGTCCACGGCGTCGGTCGCCGTCGTCACCACGGGCTCGGCGCCCAGCAACTCGCCGACCTCCCGGGCCAGTTCATTGGCGCCGCCGCCGTGCCCGCCGACCAGCGACACGGCGAACCGCCCGCCCTCGTCGACACACACCACACCCGGGTCCCTCGCCTTGTCGCCCAGCAGCGGGGCGATCAGCCGGACGACCGCCCCCGTCGCCAGAAAGCACACGAGCTGCTCGCACTCCGCGAACGCCCGCCGCACGGCGTCCCCGACGGGCCCGTCGTAGGCCCGCACCCGGTCCGGCCACGCCACGGCCAGCCGGTCCCGAGCCGCCGCCCCCGCCGAGGTGGCGGAAATGAGGCCGATCACTGGGCAACTCCCTCTCGATCCACGGGGTTTCTGACGCCCCACAACAGGAAAACCGGATTGGTCGCCGCCAGCCGGGTCACTTCCCCCGGCAGCGGCGCCAGCCGGGACGACTGCAACAGCACCCCGTCGCAGTCGAACCCGGCGCCGGTCAGCGCCTCGCGCGTGGCCGGGACCCGGTCCAGCGCCGCCATGGCGACGACGACCGCGCGCCGGGCGCGCCGCGCGCACGCGGTGACGATGGCGGGCAGCTCGCGCCCCCCGCCCCCGACGAACACGGCGTCCGGATCGTCGAGGTCGGACAGCACGGTGGGCGCCGCCCCGTGCACGACCTGGACGTCGACGTCATGCGCGACGGCGTTGGCACGGATCCGCTCCACGCCGTCCCGGGTCTTCTCGACCGCGGTGACGGCGGCACCGAGCCGCGCGCACTCCACGGCCACCGAGCCGGAGCCCGCGCCGACGTCCCAGAGCAGGTCGCCCAGGCGGGGCCCGAGGCGGGCCAGCGCCAGCGCCCGTACCTCGAACTTGGTGATCATCGAGTCGCGGTGCGCGAACTCGCCCTCGTCCAGCGCCCACGCGGTGGGCCCGACGCCCGCCCCGGCGACCGTACGCACACCGCCCGACGCCCGTGCCGGGTCCAGGCACAGCACGACGCTGACCGACGCGCCCCAGTCCCGGGCGGCGGCCTCCGCGGGCGTCACCCGCTCCACGCGCTCGCCGGCGGAGCCCAGCGCGGAGGCGACCACGAGCACCCGTGACTCGGCCCTGCGGACCAGCGCGGCCCCCAGCTCGGCGGGCCCGGCACCCGGACCGGTCAGCACGGCCACCTTCGGACGCGCCCGGCACACGTTCACAGCCGTCCGCAGATCCCGCCCGTGCGCGCTGACGACGACCGCGTCGTCCCAGGTCAACCCGATCCGCGCGAACGCGGCGGCGACGGAGGACACCCCCGGCCGCACATCCAGCCGCTCCGCCCCGAACCGCTCGGCCAACACCCGCACGATCCCGAAGAACCCCGGGTCACCGGAGGCCAGCACGACCACGCGCCGATCCTTCTCCACGTACTCCGCTATGACATCGAGGGCGGGAGCCAGCGCCCCCAGCACAACCCGCTCCACCCCATCAGTCGGCCGTACGGCATCCAGATGCCGCCGCCCGCCGACGACCAGTTCGGCCCCGCCGAGCACGTCCTCGTCGAGCGGCGCCCCCGTCCCCGTACCGACGACGGTGATCACGTACTGGCCCCCTTCTCGCGCAGCGCCCGGCGGGCCTCCGGGTCGGCCTTGCGGTACCCGTGGAAGTGGCCGGGGTGGTAGAGGTGCGAGCGCGTGCCGTGCGCGTCGAGGGCGGGGCCGACCAGGAACAGGGTGTGCTTCCAGAGCTTGTGCTCCTTGACGGTCTCCTCCAGGGTGCCGACCGTGCACCGCACGATCAGCTCCTCCGGCCAGGTCGCCTGATAGGCGACGACGACCGGCGTGGAGGTCGGATAGCCGCCCTCCAGCAGCTCCCGCACCAACTGTCCGCTGCGGGCAGCCGACAGGAAGACCGCCATCGTGGTGCCGTGCTTGGCGAACTCCCTGACCTCCTCCCCGGGCGGCATCGGGGTCTTGCCGCCCCCGAGCCGGGTGAGCACGACGGACTGCGCGACCTCGGGGATGGTCAGCTCCCGCCGGGCGAGCGCGGCGACGGCGGAGAAGGCGGAGACCCCGGGCACGACCTCGGTGGCGACACCGAGCGCGGCACACCGGTCCAGCTGCTCCTGGGTGCCGCCCCACAGGGCCGGGTCGCCGGAGTGAATGCGGGCGACGCTCAGGCCCTCCGCCCGGGCCCGCTCGTACACGGCGACGACGTCCTCGAGCGACATGGTGGCCGAGTCGAGGATCTCGGCGTCCTCGCGGGCGTGCTGGAGGACCTCCGCCTGGACCAGGCTGGCCGCCCAGATCACGATGTCGGCCTCGGCGATGGCACGCGCGGCACGGAACGTCAGCAGATCGGCGGCGCCGGGGCCGGCACCGACGAAGGTCACTTTGCCGGTGGGGGCATCGGCCATGGGGGATCGGTCCTCTCCTACAGGGGTCAGCGGGGTGGATGTCCGGGCGTGCCGGGCGGGCGTCAGAGCTTGCCGCCGCGTCCGCCGTCACGCCGGGCGGGTGCGATGAGCGTCGACAGGTAGGGGAGAGGGGCGTCGTCGAGCTCGGCGGCCGGCCGAATCGACTCCTCCGCCAGCCCCAGCGCCGACCCCCACACCGCGTCGTCGATCCGCCCGGTCTGCCGCAGTGCCTCGGCGACCTCGGCCGCCTGCCGCCCGAACTTGTAGGCGACGACGGTCCCGGGCCCGGCGAGCGCCTCCTTCAGCACCGTCGCCCCCGCCGTGACGGGCACGAGCGTCAGCGGCTCGGTGCCCTCGGTGAGCACCGCACCCGACCGTGCGGCGAGGTCCTGCATGGCGGTGATACCGGGCACGGTCTCGACGGCGGTGCCGGGGGCCAGCTCGCCGATGGTCTGGGCGAGGTAGGTGAAGGTGGAGTACACGTTGGGGTCGCCGATGGTGGCGAAGGCGACGACGCGATGCTCGGCGAGCAGCCGGGCGACACGCTCACCGGCCGCGTCCCAGGCGGCCTCGCGCCGCGCCCGGTCGGTCCGCTCGTTGAGCGCGAACACCACGCGCACGACCTTCTCCTCGGGCACGTAGTGCAGCACGGTCGCCTCGGCCCGCCCCCGCTCCCCCGTGTCCATGACTGGCACGACGACGACATCGGCGGCACGCAGCGCATTGACCCCCTTGACGGTCACCAGCTCCGGATCCCCGGGACCGACCCCCACCCCGACCAACCTGCTGCTGCTCATGACGTCCGGCACCTCTCCACGAACCGACGGGCGACACCGGGCTGCGCGGCCCAGTGCGTGTGCAGATAACTCGCGTGCACGCCCTGCTGTACGAAACCTTCGACACGCCGCCGCGGGCTGCGCATCCCCCAGGCCGGGGCGGCACCCGAGCCGGGCTCGACGACCGTCCGGTGAAACTCGTGCCCCCGCATCCGCGTCCCGGCGACGGCGAGGGAACTGTCGCTGACGGCGACCGCGTCCCGATACCCGAGGGTGAGCCGCTCACTCATCCGCGCATGCGCGTCCAGCACCCCGCACATGGGCTGCCCGTCCAGCTCACGGCACAGATAGAGCAGCCCCGCACACTCGGCGGCGACGGGAGCACCGGCCGCCACGAGATCGGCGACGGCCTTGCGCAGTGCCTCGTTGGCGGACAACTCAGCGACGTACACCTCGGGAAACCCGCCGCCGATGACCAAGCCGCGTGTGCCGTCGGGAAGTTGCTCGTCCCGCAGCGGATCGAAGGGGACGACTTCGGCACCGGCGGCGGTGAGAAGTTCAGCGTGCTCGGCGTAGGAGAACGTGAACGCAGATCCACCGGCAACCGCGATCACCGCCTCGTCCGGAGCCCCGAAGGAGGCCGCACTTCTCGACGCCGGTCCGGCAATCTCAGCCCGTCCGGCGTTTGAGGACGAGGCCCGTTCAGGGCCGAAGCGGGGGTCTGGGGGCGCAGCCCCCAGGGTCGGGACGGGAAGGGGCGGCGGGGGCGAGGAAGCCAAGGCCTCAGCCGCATCCCACGCCGCACACGACAACGCACCCGCCCCCCGAGCCAGCCCCAGCAACCCCTCCAGATCACACCCTCGCTCAACCTGCGCCGCCATCGCCGCCACAGCCTCCACCGCATCGGCATGCCGTTCCGCGACCGGCACCAACCCCAGATGCCGCGAAGGCGTATCCACCTGAGCCACCCGCCGCAGCACCCCCAGCACAGGCACCCCGACCGAGTCCAACGCCTCCCGCAGCAGCTCCTCATGCCGATCCGACGCGACCTTGTTGAGGATCACGCCCCCGACCCGCACCTGAGGATCCCAGGACGCAAACCCATGCACGAGCGCCGCAACGGACCGCGACTGCGACGAGGCGTCCACCACCAGCACCACCGGCGCCCGCAGCAACTTCGCCACCTGCGCGGTGGACGCCAGCTCACCTTCCCCCGCCGCCCCGTCGTACAGCCCCATCACGCCCTCGACAACGGCGATGTCACACCCGCGCGCCCCATGCAGGAACAACGGCCCGATCAACTCCGGCCCGCAGAGATACGCGTCGAGATTCCGCCCCACCCGCCCGCTCGCGAGCGCGTGATACCCGGGATCGATGTAGTCCGGCCCGACCTTGTGCGCAGACACGGCGAGCCCCCGCGCGGCGAACGCGGCCATCAACCCCGTGGCGACGGTGGTCTTCCCACTGCCGGAGGCCGGCGCGGCGATGACCAGCCGAGGGACGGAGGACCGAGGGATCATCCCGACATCACCACTCGATGCCTCGCTGGCCCTTCTGGCCCGCGTCCATCGGATGCTTGACCTTGGACATGTCGGTCACGAGATCGGCGAAGTCGACCAGCTTCTCGGGCGCGTTCCGCCCGGTGATCACGACATGCTGGGCACCCGGCCGACTGCGAAGCACGTCGATCACCTCATCGGTGTCGACCCACCCCCAGTGCATCGGGTACGCGAACTCGTCCAGCACATACAGCTTGTACGTCTCGGCGGCGAGGTCCCGCTTGACCTGCTCCCAGCCCTCCCGGGCCTTCTCCTCGTTGTCCATCTGCTGGTCCCGCTGAACCCAGGACCACCCCTCGCCCATCTTGTGCCAGTCGACGGACCCGCCCTCCCCGGACGCCCCCAGCACCCGCAGCGCGTTCTCCTCGCCGACCTTCCACTTGGCCGACTTCACGAACTGGAACACCCCGATCGGCCACCCCTGGTTCCAGGCCCGCAGCGCGAGCCCGAAAGCGGCGGTGGACTTCCCCTTGCCCACCCCTGTATGCACGACGACCAGCGGCCGATTGCGCCGCTGCCGCGTCGTCAGCCCGTCATCCGGTACGACACTCGGCTGTCCCTTGGGCATTACGCGGCCCTCCTCTGTACGTCCTTCACCAGCCCGGCGATCGACTCCGCCCGCAGCTCGTCCAGCGTCACGGCCGTACCCCCCAGCTCACCGGCCAACTGCCCGGCCAGCCCCAGCCGCACGGGCCCCGACTCACAGTCGACGACCACGGACGCGACGCCTTCCGCAGCGAACAGCCGAGCCGACCGCCCCGCCAGCGCCACCGGCTCCGGACCACCCGTCGCCCGCCCGTCGGTCACGACCACGACCAGCGCCCGCCGAGCCGGATCCCGCAGCCGCTCCACCCGCAGCACCTCATGGGCGCGCAGCAACCCCGCCGCGAGCGGCGTCCGCCCACCCGTCGGCAGCGACTCCAGCCGAGCCGCCGCCGCGTCCACGGACGAGGTCGGCGGCAACGCCACATCGGCGGCCGACCCCCGGAACGTCACCAGCCCCACCTTGTCCCGCCGCTGATACGCGTCCAGCAACAACGACAGCACGGCCCCCTTCACCGCGCTCATCCGCTGCCGGGCCGCCATCGACCCGGAGGCGTCCACGACGAACAGCACGAGATTGCCCTCGCGCCCCTCCCGGACCGCCTGCCGCAGATCGTCCCGGCGCACCACCAGCCCACGCCCCGACCGCCCCCGGGCCCGCTGATGCGGCGCCGCCGCCTGCACGGTGGCCGCCAAGTGCAGCTTGGTCAGCGCCCCCTGGGGCCGCCGGGCCCCCGTGGTCCGCCCGTGCTCGGTCCGCGCCCGCGAACGCCGCCCGGCGGCACCCTCACCGATGCCCGGCACGCTCAGCACCTTGGTACGGAAGGGTTCCGACGCCCGTACGGGAGTCTGCTCACCGGCCCCGGAGGCCTGCGGCTCCCCGTCCTCGCCGGCCTCGGGACGGGCGCCGGAGCCGCCATCGCTCTGCGGCCCCTCGGCGGGCGGCTGCCCACCACCCCCACCGGGCCCATCCGGATCAGGATCAGAATCCGGATCCGGATCCTCGTCCTCGGAGCCCCCGAACTCCTCCAGGGTCTCGTCCAGCTTGTCCTCGTCGAGGCCGGGCGCGTCGAAGGGATTGCGCCGCCTGCGGTGCGGCAGCGCGAGCAGCGCCGCCTGCCGGACGTCCTCGGCGAGCACATCGGTCCGCCCGGCCCACGCCGCCAGCGCGGTGGCCGTACGCGCCATCACGATGTCGGCCCGCATCCCGTCCACCTCGAACGCGGCACAGGTCGCCGCGATCTGCCGCAGCGCCCCGTCCCCCAGCCGCACCGACGGCAGCAACTCCCGTGCGGCGACGATGCGTTGACGTACGGTGGCCTCCTCGTCCGCCCACCGCGTGGCGAAGGCGTCGGGATCGTCGTCGTAGGCCAGCCGCCGCCGTACGACCTCCACCCGCTGGTCCGGCTCCCGCGAGGCCGCGACCTCGACGGTCAGCCCGAACCGGTCGAGCAACTGCGGGCGCAGCTCGCCCTCCTCGGGGTTCATGGTGCCGACGAGGAGGAAACGGGCGGCGTGCCGGACCGAGACGCCCTCGCGCTCGACGTACGACGCGCCCATCGCCGCCGCGTCCAGCAGCAGGTCGACCAGATGGTCGTGGAGGAGGTTGACCTCGTCCACGTACAGGATTCCGCGGTGGGCGTCGGCGAGCAGCCCCGGCTCGAAGGCCTTGACGCCCTCGGCCAGCGCCCGCTCGATGTCCAGCGCGCCGACCAGCCGGTCCTCCGAGGCGCCGACGGGGAGTTCGACCATGCGGGCGGGGCGGCGGGTGCCGGGGCCCGTCTGCGCGTGCGGTCCGTCGGGGCACGCGGGGTCGGGGGCGGCGGGGTCGCACGAGAAACGGCACCCCGGGAGCACCGGCACCTGCGGCATCAGCGCCGACAGCGCCCGTACGGCGGTCGACTTGGCGGTGCCCTTCTCGCCGCGCACCAGCACACCGCCGACCGCCGGGGACACGGCGTTCAGCAGCAGCGCGAGCCGCAGGTCGTCCTGGCCGACAACGGCCGTAAAGGGGAAGGGGGTGGTCACTTCTCGTCGCCCTCCAGGTCGCCTTCCAGCTCCAGGTAGGTGGCGCGCAGCCGCTCCAGCGTGTCGGCGTCCGGCTCGGCCCACAGCCCGCGGTCGGCGGCCTCAAGAAGCCGCTCGGTGATGCCGCGCAGCGCCCACGGGTTGGACTTCTTCATGAAGTCCCGGTTCTCGGCGTCGAAGACGTACTCCGCGCTGAGCTTCTCGTACATCCAGTCGTCGACCACGCCCGCGGTGGCGTCGTACCCGAAGAGGTAGTCCACGGTCGCCGCCATCTCGAAGGCGCCCTTGTAGCCGTGCCGGCGCATGGCCGCCATCCAGCGCGGGTTGACCACGCGGGCGCGGAAGACACGGTGGGTCTCCTCGCCGAGCGTCCGCGTCTTCACCTGGTCGGGAGTGGCGCTGTCACCGACGTACGCCTCCGGGTTGGCGCCCGTCAGATGCCGCACCATGGCGACCATGCCGCCGTGGTACTGGAAGTAGTCGTCGGCGTCGACCAGGTCGTGCTCACGGGTGTCGACGTTCTTCGCGGCGACCGCGATCCGCTTGAACGCGGTCTCCATGTCCCCGCGCGCCGCCCGCCCGTCGAGCCCGCGCCCGTAGGCGTAGCCGCCCCAGACCGCGTACACCTCGGCCAGGTCGGCGTCCGAGCGCCAGTTGCGGGCGTCGATCAGCGGCAGCAGACCGGCGCCGTACGCCCCCGGCTTCGACCCGAAGATACGAGCCGTGGCCCTGCGCCGGTCGCCGTGCCCGGCGGTGTCCTCGTCGGCGTGCGCCTTCACGAAGTTGCTCTCGGCCGGTTCGTCCAACTCGGCGACCTTGCGCACGGCGTCGTCGATCAGGCCCACGACGTGCGGGAACGCGTCCCGGAAGAACCCGGAGATGCGGACGGTGACGTCGATGCGCGGGCGTCCCAGCTCCGCCAGGCCGATCACCTCGAAGCCGGTCACCCGGCGCGAGGCGTCGTCCCACACCGGACGGCAGCCCAGCAGCGCCAGGATCTCGGCGATGTCGTCGCCCTGGGTGCGCATCGCGGACGTACCCCACACCGTCAGGCCGACGGACTTCGGGTACTCGCCGGTGTCCTGGAGGTATCGCTGGACGAGGGAGTCGGCGAGCGACTGCCCGACCTCCCAGCTCAGCCTGGACGGGATCGCCTTGGGGTCGACGGAGTAGAAGTTCCGGCCGGTGGGCAGGACGTTGACCAGTCCGCGCGTCGGGGAGCCGGACGGGCCCGCCGGGACATAACCGCCGTCGAGCGCCTTGAGGATGTGGCCGATCTCGTCGGTGGTACGGGCGAGGCGGGGCACGACCTCGGTGCAGGCGAACTCCAGCACGGCCACCGCGTCCGGGAGTTCGGTGCCGAGGACGTCACGGACGAGGACGGGGGCCCGAGACACCGCCCAGTCGTTGGACTCCATTCCCTCCGCGATCCGCCGGCACAGTTGCTCCAGCAGATCGATGGTGTCGGCGGCCGTGCGGGACGGACCCTCGACCAGATCCGTCAGCTCCACCGGCACCTTCACCGGAGCTCCCGGCTCGGCCAGCAATTCCTTCTCCACCAGCCCGAAATGAGCGGCCAGCGCCGCCCGCAGCCCCGGCAGCGCGTTCGCCTGCCCGCCCCACACCTGCGAGGCGCGCAGCACGGCGAGCACCAGGTTCACGCGGGGCTCGCCGACCGGACCGCCACCCAGAATGTGCAGACCATCCCGGATCTGCACGTCCTTGATCTCGCACAGATAACCGTCGATGTGCATGACGAACTCGTCGAACTCGTCGTCCTCCGGCTGCTCGTCCACATGCAAGTCGTGGTGCAGTTCGGCGGCCTTGACCAGCGTCCAGATCTGGGCGCGCACGGCCGGCGCCTTCGTCGGGTCCAGGTCGGAGACGAGCGCGTACTCGTCGAGCAGCTGCTCCAGCTTGGCCAGGTCGCCGTAGGTGTCGGCGCGTGCCATCGGCGGCACCAGGTGGTCGACGACGGTGGCGTGGCCGCGGCGCTTGGCCTGGGTGCCCTCGCCGGGGTCGTTGACGATGAACGGGTAGATCAGCGGCAGATCACCGAGGACGGCGTCCGGGGCGCACCCTCCGCTGAGCCCGAGGCCCTTGCCCGGCAGCCACTCCATCGTGCCGTGCTTGCCCATGTGCACGATCGCGTCGGCGCCGAAGCTGTTCTCCAGCCACCGGTACGCCGCCATGTAGTGGTGCGACGGCGGCATGTCCGGGTCGTGGTAGATCGCGATCGGGTTCTCGCCGAAGCCGCGCGGCGGCTGGATCATCACGACGACGTTCCCGAACCGGAGGGAGGCCAGGACGATGTCGTCCCCGTCGACGTACAGCGAACCCGGCGGCTCGCCCCAGGCCTCGGTCATGGCGTCCTTCAGCTCCGGGTCGAGCTTGTCGAACCACGCCCGATAGTCGGCCAGCGGCACGCGCGCGGGCGCCGCGGCCAACTGCTCCTCGGTCAGCCACTCGACGTCGTGACCGCCCGCCTCGATGAGCCGGTGGATCAGCTCGTCGCCGCCCGCCGGGTACTCGGTGAGGCCGTAACCGGCGTCCCTGAGCGCGTCCAGCACCCGCACGGCCGACGCGGGCGTGTCGAGGCCGACGGCGTTGCCGACACGCGAGTGCTTGGTCGGGTAGGCGGTGAAGACGAGCGCCAGCTTCTTGTCGGCGTTCGGCTTGTGCCTCAACCGCGCATGCCGTACGGCGATCCCGGCGACGCGCCCGGCCCGCTCGGGGTCGGCGACATACACGGGAACGTCGTCGGGGCCCTGCTCCTTGAAGGAGAAGGGGACGGTGATGAGGCGGCCGTCGAACTCGGGGATCGCGACCTGCATCGCCGCGTCCATGGGGGAGAGGGCGGCGTCGGACTCGTCCCAGACCGCCCGGGACGACGTGAGGCAGAGCCCCTGCAGCACCGGCACGTCGAGGTCGGCCAGCGCCCCGATGTCCCACGCCTCCTCGTCGCCGCCCGCAGAGGCCTGCGAGGCGTGCGTGCCGCCGGCGGCGAGGACGGTGGCGACCAGGGCGTCGGCCTTGGCGAGGATCTCGTAGAGCCCCTCGTCCGCGCCGCGCAGCGAACCGCAGTACACGGGAAGGGCGTTGGCGCCGTGTGCCTCGACGGCGTCGCACAGGGTGTCCACGAAGGCGGTGTTGCCGCTGAGCTCATGGGCCCGGTAGAAGAGCACACCGACGGTCGGGCGGCCCTCGACGAAGGGACGCTCGCCGTGGACGCCGTACTCCGGCATCTTCCGCGGCTCGACGAACCCCTCGCCCGTCAGCAGCACGGTGTCGGAGAGGAACCGGGCGAGCTCGGTGAGGTTGGCGGGCCCGCCCTCCACGAGGTACTTCAGCGCCTCGGCCACCACACCGGCCGGGACGGACGACTCGGCCATCAACTCCGCGTCCGGCACGGCCTCGCCGCCCAGCAGCACGGTCGGGACGCCCGACGCCTTGAGCGCCGCGAGCCCGTCCTCCCAGGCCCGCTTGCCGCCCAGCAGCCGTACGACGGCGATGTCCGCGCCGTCGAGCAGAGCCGGCAGCTCGGTCTCGGTGTCCACGCGGGTCGGGTTGCCGATCCGGTAGTCGGCACCGGAGGCGGCGCGGGCCGCCAGCAGATCCGTGTCGGCGGTCGACAACAACAACACAGTGCTCATACGGGCGCTCCCGGTGGAATGAAAGGCAGTCCTTGCGGCGCGCCCGACTCGATGAGCCGCCAGAGCGCGTCCGTGTCCGCGTGCTGTTCGATCAGATCGCCGAGCCGGTCCAGCTGCTCCTCGCGCAGCGCGGCGAACGAGGTGTCGGGGGCCGGCACGAAGCGGCGGCCCGCGGCGGCGGCCACCTCGCGCAGGAAGGCCCGCCGGAAGCCGTCCGACTCCAGCGAGCCGTGCCAGTGGGTGCCCCAGGTCTGGCCGACCCGGCAGCCGTCCAGGAAGGGATCGCCGCCCGATATCTCGGCGACTCCGTGATGGATCTCGTATCCCTCGACCGCCTCACCCAGGGCCTTGCCCACCGGCCGCGTGAGGGTCTTCTCCCGGGCGAACCGCACCCGCACGGGCAGCACCCCGAGCCCTTCCACGTGCCCCCGCCGGCTCTCGACCTCGTCCTCGATGTGCTTCCCGAGGACCTGGAAGCCACCACAGATCCCGAGGACCGGTCGCTGCTCGGCGGCCCTGCGGACCAGGGCCTCGGCCAGCCCGCGCTCGCGCAGCCACTCCAGTGCGCGGACGGTCCCCCGGGTGCCGGGCACGACCACCAGGTCCGCGTCGGCCAGCTCCTCCGGCCGGTCCACGAACCGCACGACGACGCCCGGTTCGGCGGCGAGGGCGTCCACGTCGGTGAAGTTGGACATCAGGGGGACGGCACAGACGGCGACCCGCAGTACGTCCTCGCCGACGGGCGGGGCGAGGTTCGACTCCCGGACCGTCCCGCGCAAAGAAACGCGCAGCCCGTCCTCCTCGTCGATCCCGAGCCCGTGCCGGAAGGGCAGGACGCCGTAGGTGTGCCGTCCGGTGAGCCCGTGGAGCATGTCGAGGCCGGGTTCGAGCAGCGAGACGTCGCCGCGGAACTTGTTGACGAGGAACCCGGCGATCAGCCTCTGGTCCTCTTCCGACAGCAGCGCGACGGTCCCGAAGAAGGAGGCGAAGACACCGCCGCGGTCGATGTCGCCCACGACCAGCACGGGCAGCCCGGCATTGCGGGCGATCCCCATGTTCACGATGTCGGTGCGCCGCAGATTGATCTCGGCCGGACTCCCCGCCCCCTCACAGATCACCGCGTCATACGTGCCCCGGAGTTCGGCAAGACAGTCGAGCACGGTGCCGAGCAGCTTCTGCTGCCGCCCGCCGTGGTACCCGCGCGCGCTCAGCTCACCGACCGGCTTGCCGAGCAGCACGACCTGGCTGCTCTGCTCGCCACCGGGCTTGAGCAGCACGGGATTCATGAGTGCGGTCGGCTCGACGCGGCAGGCCTGCGCCTGCATGGCCTGCGCCCGCCCGATCTCGGCACCCTCTTGGGTGACGAACGAGTTGAGGGACATGTTCTGCGCCTTGAACGGCGCGACCTTCACGCCCTGCCGCACCAGCCACCGGCAGATCCCGGCCGTGACGACGCTCTTGCCGGCGTCGGAGGTGGTCCCGGCGACCAGCAGCCCACCGCCCGTCATGACGTACGCCCCTTCGCGACACGGCGCGCGGCGACACAGACGCCGAGCGCCAGCCAGCCGACGCGCTGCGACAGCCGTACGGCACGTTCGATGTCGGCCGTGCCGACGCTCCGCCCGGATGCGTTGAGCACGGGCCGGTGCTCGACCCGCCCGCCGTAGGACAGCGTCCCGCCGAGCCGGACCCCGAGCGCCCCGGCGAACGAGGCCTCGACGGGCCCGGCGTTGGGGCTCGGGTGCTTGGCGGCATCGGTACGCCAGGCCCGTACCGCTCCACGGGGATCACTTCCGGCGACGGCGGCGAGTACGGCGGTCAGCCGTGCCCCCGGCCAGCCGGCCAGGTCGTCGAGCCGGGCCGAAGCCCAGCCGTAGCGCCGGTACTTGGGCGACTTGTGCCCGACCATGGCGTCGAGCGTGTTCACGGCCCGGAACCCGAGGAGTCCCGGCACCCCGCCGACGGCCCCCCACACGAGCGCCCCCACCACCGCGTCGGAGGTGTTCTCGGCCACGGACTCCACGACCGCGCGCGCGATCCCGTCCGCGTCCAGCGCCTGCGGATCCCGCCCGCACAGATGCGGCAGCCGCGCCCGCGCCGCCTCGACGTCCCCCGCCTCCAGGGCCCGTCCGATGACCCGCGCCTCCCGGGCGAGTGAAGTCCCGCCGACGACGGCCCAGGTGGCGGCGCCGGTCAGCGCGACGGCAGCGGCGGGAGACGTACGTACGACACGCGCGGCGAGCGCCCCGGCGGCGACGGCGCCACCGGCGCACACGGCGGTGTGCATCACACCCCACGCGCGGTCGTCGCGCCACAACACCTTCTCGACGGCACCGGCGGCCCGGCCGAACGCGGCGACCGGATGCCCCCGGCGTGGATCGCCGAGCAGCAGATCGCCGAGGAGCCCGGCGGCGGCGCCGTACGCGAAAACGCGATCGGCTCGCATCGGGGTCAGCCGACCGTGAGGTCAGACGTGGGTCCGCAGTTGCGTGTCGAGCGGCAGGCGAGCATCGCGTTGTGTCCTCACTCAGGGTGTCCACGCCCTGGTTCGACGAGACCGGCGGTGAGAGTTCCTGGCTCCCGGGGCTTACTACCCCGGTGACAGTGGCGGGACCGCGCCGGATTCTCACCGGCTTCCTCTCCTGCCGCCGTACTTGGCCCCGGAAGTCCACCACGGCGTTGGAACGGGCGTCAACTTGCCGTTGACCTGCGACGGGAGAGTGTGCGAAGGCCCACACAGCAGTGAGGTGCGGGACGGTTGTCCGTCCCGCACCTCGGGTGCTTCAGGTGGTGCGTGTGGTGTGGTTCAGGCCACGATCAGATAGATCCCGTACGCCACCGCCGCCGCGCACGCCGCGAAGCACGTGTACGCGCCGGTGACCGCGAGGGCGGCCGAGCCGCCCTGGGCCGAGGCCTTCTCCTGGCGGGACAGGCCCGCGATGCCGAGGGTGAACAGGCCCACCAGGGCCACCGTGACCACGAGGCTGACGCCGAAGACGGAGCCGAGGGCCGCCCAGTCGATCTTCATGGTTCTTCTTTCCTGAGTAAGTCCGAGTGAGCCTGAGTGAGGGGAGTGACCGGGCGGGTCAGACCGTGGCCTGGGACGGCGCCGACTCGGTGGTCGACGCGGCCGGGATCGTGGTCGCCAGTTCCTCGGCCGCCGCGTTCGCGGGGACCGCCGGGGGCGGGGTCACGGCGGCGATGGCGGTGGTGACCACGCCGGGCGACTCCTCGCTCTCGTTGACGTTGGTGTGGTCGACGACCTCGCGGCGGGAGACCTTCCAGATCGCGGCGCTGGAGGCGATCAGGAAGACGGCGACCACGGCCGTGCCCCAGCTTCCGAGGCCCGTCACGTACTCCGCGAGCGCGGCGACCAGGGCGGCGGCCGGGAGGGTCAGGCCCCAGGCGACGAACATCCGGGTGGCCGTGGACCAGCGGACGACGCCGCCCTTGCGGCCGAGGCCGGCGCCCATCACCGAACCGGAGACGGAGTGCGTGGTGGACAGGGAGAAGCCGAGGTGGGAGGAGGCCAGGATGACCGTGGCGGCGCTGGTCTGGGCGGCGAAGCCCTGCTGCGGCTGGAGGTCGGTCAGGCCCTTGCCCATGGTGCGGATGATGCGCCAGCCGCCGAGGTAGGTGCCGAGCGCGATGGCCAGGCCCGCGGAGAGGATGACCCACATGGGCGGGTCGGAGTCGGGGGCGACGGCGCCGCCGGCGACCAGGGCGAGGGTGATGACGCCCATCGTCTTCTGCGCGTCGTTGGTGCCGTGCGCGAGGGACACCAGGCCGGCGGAGGCGATCTGGCCGCTGCGGTAGCCCTTGGCGGCGGCCTTGCCGTCGGCCTTCTTGCCGAAGGTGTACGTCAGGCGCGTGGCGAGCAGCGCGGCGATGCCCGCGACCAGCGGGGCGGCGATCGCCGGGATCAGCACCTTGGTGACCAGCACGTCGCCGTGGACCGCGCCGATGCCGGCCGAGGCGATGGTGGCGCCGATCAGACCGCCCATCAGGGCGTGCGAGGAACTGGAGGGCAGGCCCACCAGCCAGGTGAGCAGATTCCAGAGGATCGCACCGACCAACGCGGCGAAGATGACCTCGGGACGGATGCCGGTCTCGTCGACGAGACCTTTGGAGATCGTGTTGGCGACCTCCACGGAGAGGAAGGCGCCGACAAGGTTCAGTACGGCGGACATGGCCACCGCGACCTTGGGCTTGAGCGCACCGGTCGAGATGGTGGTGGCCATCGCGTTGGCGGTGTCGTGGAAACCGTTCGTGAAATCGAACGCGAGTGCGGTCACGACCACAATCGCGAGGATCAGCGAGAAGTTTTCCATTTACCCAGGCAATCGTTCGAGGTCATTGGCCGGACGAACGTAGGTAACCTGGGTGAACGAAAGGTGAACTGAGGGGGGCCGCACGGTGTCCTGGGGTGCCGGAAGGGGAGACCTTCGGTCCGCCGGTCGGTGTACGGCCCAAGCGTCGCCCGGCTAGTAGCCCCGGGCGAACTTCCTCAACTGGGCCATGGAGCCGTTGAAGAGATTTTGGTCACCCGGCAGGCTGCCGCCGTTGTCGTACTGCCAGAAGGTCCAGAACCGCCATCCGGCCGGCATCGTGCCCGCGGTCGAGGAGTTGTAGCGGGCTATCCACAGGGCGTGGTTGGAGGCGAAGGCGCGGCTGGTGCCGGTGCAGGTGTTCCACCAGTGGGTGGTGGTGTAGATCACCGGGCGGCGGCCGGTCAGTCGTTTCACCTCGTCGCTGAAGGACTGGATCCAGTTGACCATCTTCGCCTTGCTCAGCCCGTAGCACTTGTGCTTGCTGTACGGGTTGTACTCGATGTCGAGGGCGGGCGGCAGGGTCCAGCCGTCCGACCGCCAGCCGCCGCCGTTGCGTACGAAGAACGCGGCCTGGGTCCTGCCCGACGACTTGTTCGGCACGGCGAAGTGGTACGCGCCGCGGACCAGGCCCGCGTTGCGGGAGCCGTTGTACTGCCGGCCGAAGTAAGGGTTGCGGTAGGTGTGGGACTCGGTCGCCTTGACGTAGACGAACTTGGCGCCCTTCGCCTTCGAGCTCTGCCAGTTGACGTCCTTCTGGTGCGAGGAGACGTCGTGGCCCTTGGGCTTGCTCGCGGCCGCGGCCGGGATCTCGGCGAGGGCGGTTCCGCTGAGGGTGAGGGCCGCCACGGATATCGCTACGAGGCGGGAGCGGTGACGGGAGCGGTGACGGGACGGTTTGCGATCACGAGCCATATTTCCCCCCGGAATGGCGACGTGCACGACAAATCTCCCAGAGAGTACTGGAAGATCGTTGAATGCCGATCGTTCTCAGGCCAAGGGTGGGGCGAGGGTGATATGTCCCTGTGTGTGCCCTTCCGGACGCCGGTCTTCCCCTCTAAAGTGCGCCGCCCCGGCGGTGACTTGACGCGGTGTCCGGGGCCTGGCTGGCAGGATCGCCGCATGGGTGAGCAGCAGCGGGATCAGCGGGGCGTACGGCCCGAGGAGGCGGAGGCGTGGGAGACGCTGGTGGCGACAGCGCGGCGGACGGTGGCGGACGGGCTGGTCGTCGGGACGTCGGGCAATGTGTCGGTGCGGGTCGGGGAGACGGTGCTGGTCACGCCGTCGGGAGTGCCGTACGACCGGTTGTCGGCGGAGGATGTGACCGGGGTCGATCTGGACGGGCGGCAGGTGCTGGGGGCGCTGGTGCCGACCAGCGAACTGCCGATGCATCTGGCGATCTACCGCGCCACGGACGCGGGTGCGGTGGTCCACACCCATGCGGTGCATGCGACGGCCGTCTCGACGCTGGTGACCGAGCTTCCGTTGATCCACTACATGGCCGCGGCGCTGGGGGGACCGGTTCGTGTGGCTCCCTATGCGACGTACGGCACCCAGGAGTTGGCCGAGAACATGCTCCGGGCCCTCACCGACCGCACCGCCTGCCTCCTGCAGAACCACGGCACGATGGCCTGCGGCGCGACGCTGGACCAGGCGTATGACCGTACGGCCCAACTGGAATGGATGTGCCGGGTGTGGCTGACGGCCTCGTCGGTTCCGGGGCTGGCGCCGTCGTTGTTGTCGGAGGGGCAGGTGGCCGAGGTGGGGGAGCGGTTGCGGGGGTATGGGCAGCGGGGGCCCTCCGGGGGTTGAGCCGGGGATGCCTGCGGCGGCCTGTGCGGGGTGTGTGTGGGGGGGGCGTGGCGTCTGCGGGTGCGTTGTGGGTCGGGGCCGCGCGGAGGGTCCCGGGCGCGCATCTTTCAGTCCGTCCGGCGGGGCGCGTCGGAGCTGCAAACCGGCGGTGGGGGTGGGCTGCGTGCCTCACTCCAAGTCGGGCTCCCACTGGCCCCTCCCCGCCTCCGCCCGGACACTGGGTTCGTGCGCACTGTCAAAGCGACGGCCGCTGCCGTCACCGTGGCTCTGGCCGCCGGCGCTGCCAGCGTCGCCGCCGGGCGGTTCGCCAGTGGGGCCGCGCTGACGGCGCCCCCGGGCAGGCCCCTGCCCACCGAACCCCGGCTGACCGTGCACGCCACGGCCGCCGGGCAGGTCGCGCTCACCCGCGACCTCGCCTCGCTGCGCCCCGGCACGTACGGGCTGTCCGGCGACGGCTCGCACGCCGTCGTCGGCCCCGTGCTCGCCGCGGCGAAGCACTCCGCCGACACCGTCGTACGGCGGCTCGAACGCGTCACCCACGGCACCCTGCAGCCCGGCGACAGCGTCTGGCTCACCCCGAACGTCCACGTCGGCGACCCGAGCGCAGCCCTCGGCCTCGACCACGCCGACGTCGACGTCCCGGGCGAACTCGGCTCCCTGCCCGCGTGGTTCGTACCCGGTGCGCGGGACACCTGGGTCATCGCGGTGCACGGGCTCGGCACCACCCGCGAACAGGCCATGAACGTCATGGAGTTCCTCAGCGGCCGGCACTTCCCGGTCCTCGCCCTGGCCTATCGCGGCGACCTCGGCGCGCCCCGCCCGCCGGACGGGCTGAACCATCTCGGCGAGACCGAGTGGCGGGACCTGGACGCGGCGATGCGCTACGCCGTGCGCCACGGCGCCGGGCAGCTCGTTCTGCTCGGCTGGTCCACCGGCGCGACGATGGCGCTGCGTGCCGCCGCGCGCTCGGGGCTGCGGGACCGCGTCTCCGGACTCGTCCTCGACTCCCCGGTCCTCAGTTGGGAGACCACCCTGCGCGCCCTCGCCTCGGCCCGGCACACGCCGAGCGCGCTGCTGCCGCTCGCGGTCCGCGCGGCACAGGGCCGCACCGGGCTGAGCGCAGATCGTGCCGCCGACGGCGACGCCGTGGACCAGCTCGCGGTGCCGACCCTGATCTTCCACGGGCCCGAGGACAGGGTCGCCCCATGGCACCTGTCGCGCCGCCTGGCCGACGCCCACCCCCACCTGGTGACCCTCCAGACGGTCGAGAACGCCCCTCACGCGGCCATGTGGAACGCCGACCCCGCCTCCTATGAAGAATCCCTGCGGCGCTTCATGACTCCGCTCATGTGACCCCGGCGGCACCCCCGCACGGACCGGTCCCACAGATTCCGTTTAAGGCCGTACCACTGGCCTGTTATCGGCCCCCAGCCGCTCGCAGAACCCCGTGCGTTGGCCATCCCCGTCGCCCCTCGTGACATTCCGTTTGGGTTTTCGGACCGTCAACCGGAAGACTGCACCCGTGACGTCCCGTATCCCGCGCGACTCCAGGCTTCGACTCGTCCGCCCGCGACCCCTGGCCGCCGCCCCCAGAGCTGTGAATCAGCGGCGCCCGCGCCCCGCCGCGCCCCGCCCCCCGGAAGGCACACCCGCCCAGGCGGAGCTGGCCAGAATGGCTCGCTCCGGTCTGGCCGCCGCGGCCCGTGTCGCCCACTGGGCCGACGCCGCGCTGCGCCCCGGCCGCGACGGCTCGAACCCCGACGGCAAAGGCACCCTCTCCGACGCGACCGCCGAACGGGCGGCGAACGACCTGGGCCTGACCGTGGCTCAGGTGCGCGCCGACTGGGACACCGCCCGGCTCGCCGGTCTCGTCGAGGTGCACGGCGACACCGCCCGGCCCGGCTGGCGGCTGCGCGCCTGGGACCGCGACGACAGCGCCGTGCTGCGCGGCTGGGTCGCCCTCTTCGACGCCTGGTCCCTCGTCCACCCGGAACCCGAGCAGCATGAGCACGGTGCCGTGGCGGACGTCGTCTCGGCCCTGCCCCAAGTGCTCTCCTTCCTCCAGCTCTCCGCCGGACCCGTCCCCGTCGAGCAGCTACTCGACCTGCTGGAGCAGCGCGTCACCGAACTGCGCACCGAGAGGTGCGAGATCCCCTACGGGCCCCGGCCCGAGCCGGTCGCCGTCCCGGCCGCCACCGAGGACGCCTCCCTCGCCCCGCTCCTCGACTGGGCCCTGCGCGCCCTCGCCTCCGTCGGCGCCCTCACCTGCGGCGACGGACAGGCCACGCTGACCCCGCTCGGCAGTTGGGCGGTCTGGGTCAAGCTGGAGCAGATCTGCGTCGCCGCCCAGAGCCCCGCCGGGAACATCGAGCAGGCGGCCGAGGACATGCTCCGCGGCTGCGCCCAGCTCCGCCCCAACGCCGCCCGCGCCGAGTACCGCGCCTGGCTCGCCGCCCGCCCCGTCGGCAGCGCCGTCACCGAGCTCCTCGGCGCCGCCCGCGGGGAGGACGCCCTGCTGCGCGGACTCGCCTTCGAGGCGCTGCGGGTCGTCGGCGCCCCCGCCGAGCCGGACGTGCGCGCCGTCGTCGACGAGCCGACCCTGCGGCCCTACGCCCTGCTGTGGCTGGCCGAGCACGACGGCGTCGACCCCGAGGACGCCCACGAGGTGCTCACCCGGGAAGAGGCCACCTGGCTGTGGGTCGACACCGCCGCCGCGGTCGCCGACCACGGCGAGGCCCCGATGCTCGTACGGCACCTGGAGTCCGCGCTGCAGCCGACCGTCCCCGCGCTCCTCGACGAGGTGCGCGCCGTCGGCCATCCCCGCACCGTGCAGGTCCTCGTCGCGCTGGCCGCCGCGCACCCCGACCCCGCCCTCGCGAAGGCCGTGCGCCGCGCCGCCTTCCAGGTGCACACCGGGGGGAGCTGAGCCCGAGCGGCGCTCAGCCCTTGATCTCGGGGGCGTAGGTGCCGAAGCTCCAGACGTTGCCCTCTATGTCCCGGGCCATGTAGTCCCGGGAGCCGTAGTCCTGGTCCGTCGGGGGCATCAGGATCTCCGCGCCGTGCTCCACGGCCCGCCGGTGGTGTGCGTCGACGTCCTCCACGACGACGTACACCCCGGTCGTGCCCGCGTCCTTCATCACCTTGTCGAATGCGCTGCCGGTGCCCTTCGAGCCGAGCATCACCGCGCCGTTGCCCTGCGCCAGCTCGGCGTGCGCCACTTTGCCGTCCTCGCCCTCGTACACCGCCAGCTCCGTGAACCCGAAGGCCTCCGTGAGCTGTTCGACCGCCGCCTTCGCGTCCGCGTACAGCAGCGTCGGGTAGATGCTCGGGCGCCCACTGCTCGTGCCTGCCATGCCGATCACCCCTCGGTGAGCCATGTGATCAATTGCCGCTGTCGGCCGGGAATCCCAGCCGATGTCCAGTCTTGCAGCGACCACTGACAACGGCCGGGCGTGCGGTGGGCAGGGGGCCGAACGGCCGATGTCCAGTCTTGCAGCGACCACTGACAACGGCCGGGCGTGCGGTGGGCAGGGGGCCGAACGGGGGACAGGACAGCACAGAACCTCGCCCGTCCGTGCCGCAGGTCCTGCCGGGCCGGCACCCGGGGCAATGCCCCGCGGTCCCGCGTGCCGTATATCACGCCAAGACGCCACGCCCAGGCGCTCATCGTCGCCCGGCCCTGCCCCACGCGGCGTGGACCGCCCAGCTCATCGCCGTCGACGGGCTGGGGCGGATCACCCTGCTCCGCCGACCGCTCGGCAGCGAAGTCCGCCGGGAGGGCGGCAGGACCCGGCCCGAACACCCGATCCCAGAAAAAGTGGTTGCACCGCCCCGTTAGACTGGCCCCATGGCCATTCTCCTCGCGCATTAGACGGCGGGTACGTCCTCAGCCGCCCATCCCGCCACCCATCCCGCCCTGGAGTCTGTCCGTGATCTCCGCCTCCGGTATCGAGCTGCGCGCCGGTGCCCGCGTCCTCATCGAATCCGCGACCTTCCGTGTCGCCAAGGGCGACCGCATCGGCCTCGTCGGCCGCAACGGCGCCGGCAAGACCACCCTCACCAAGTGCCTCGCCGGCGAGGGCATCCCCGCCGGCGGCACCATCACCCGCTCCGGCGAGGTCGGCTACCTCCCGCAGGACCCCCGCACCGGCGACCTCGACGTCCTCGCCCGCGACCGCGTCCTGTCCGCGCGCGGCCTCGACGTACTGATCCGCAAGATGCGCGAGAACGAACAGCGCATCGCAGGCGGCAAGGGCGCCACCCGCGAGAAGGCACTGAGGCAGTACGAGCGCCAGGAGACGGAGTTCCTCACCAAGGGCGGGTACGCCGCCGAGGCCGAGGCCGCCACCATCGCCGCCGCGCTCAACCTGCCCGACCGGGTGCTCGGCCAGCCGCTGCACACCCTCTCCGGCGGTCAGCGCCGCCGTATCGAGCTCGCCCGCATCCTGTTCTCGGATGCCGACACGCTGCTGCTCGACGAGCCGACCAACCACCTCGACGCCGACTCGATCGTCTGGCTGCGGGACTACCTGAAGACCTACCGCGGCGGCTTCATCGTGATCTCCCACGACGCCGGCCTGGTCGAGACGGTCGTCAACAAGGTGTTCTACCTGGACGCCAACCGCGCCCAGATCGACATCTACAACATGGGCTGGAAGCTCTACCAGCAGCAGCGCGAGGCCGACGAGAAGCGCCGCAAGCGCGAGCGGCAGAACGCCGAGAAGAAGGCCGCCGCGCTCAACGCCCAGGCCGACAAGATGCGCGCCAAGGCCACCAAGACGGTCGCCGCGCAGAACATGGCCCGGCGGGCCGAGCGGCTGCTGTCGGGGCTTGAGGAGGTCCGGCAGTCCGACAAGGTCGCCAAGCTGCGGTTCCCCGAGCCCGCGCCCTGTGGCAAGACCCCGCTGACCGCCGAGGGGCTGTCGAAGTCGTACGGCTCCCTGGAGATCTTCACCGACGTCGACACGGCCATCGACAAGGGGTCGAGGGTGGTCATCCTCGGGCTGAACGGTGCCGGTAAGACGACCCTGCTCAGGCTTCTCGCGGGCGTCGAGCAGCCCGACACCGGCGCGGTCATCCCCGGCCACGGGCTCAAGATCGGCTACTACGCCCAGGAGCACGAGACCCTGGACGCCGACCGCACCGTCCTGGAGAACATGCGCTCCGCAGCCCCGGACATGGACCTCGTCGAGGTCCGCAAGGTGCTCGGCTCGTTCCTGTTCTCCGGCGACGACGTCGACAAGCCGGCCGGTGTCCTCTCCGGCGGTGAGAAGACCCGTCTCGCACTCGCCACCCTGGTCGTGTCGTCGGCGAACGTCCTGCTGCTCGACGAGCCCACCAACAACCTCGACCCGGCCAGCCGCGAGGAGATCCTCGGCGCGCTGCGCACCTACAAGGGCGCCGTCGTCCTCGTCACCCACGACGAGGGTGCCGTCGAGGCGCTCCAGCCGGAGCGGATCATTCTGCTGCCCGACGGTGTCGAGGATCTGTGGGGCGCCGATTACGCGGATCTCGTCGCCCTCGCTTGATCGAATGCGTGATCAACAGCGTAGGGATCATTCGGCCCATCCGTGATCCATCATCTGTGTGAGATCTCCTCATACCGAGGTGTGTGCTACATCGAATTCGCGGCCGAGTCCTCTATCGACAAGGGCTCGGCCGTCGTGCTGCTCTGACCTGGGGCTTCGCAAAAGAACCCGTTCGGGTGTACGGACACGACTCATCGGAATTCCAGATTCCGCATGTGGGGATGTGCTCCTGTCGTCAAAACCTTGTCTCACGGACCTTGCCGAATGGGTGGCCATGAAGGCCCGGAGGGGTGATCATGAGGAGACCAGAGCGCACTTCCCATGAGGAGGCACGGGTGGCCGAGACTCTGAAGAAGGGCAGCCGGGTAACCGGCGCCGCGCGCGACAAGCTCGCGGCAGACCTGAAGAAGAAGTACGACTCCGGTGCGAGCATTCGGGCGCTGGCCGAGGAAACCGGCCGCTCGTATGGCTTCGTACACCGGATGCTCAGCGAATCGGGCGTCACGCTCCGTGGGCGTGGCGGGGCGACGCGGGGCAAGAAGGCCGCATCGTCCTGAGCCCGGGCGGCCCATCGCTTCGATGGTGGCCACCCGGTCGGTCGGCTGACTGGCCGGGTGGTTACTGTGCAGTCACTTAGGGGGTGCCCTCCGGGCATCCCGAGATGACCGCACTCATCGGAGGCGCCCCATGGCTTCGCCCGAGAAGGACCTTGCTCCCCTGCTCGACAAGAACGGCGTACGGCTCACCGTCGACGGCGCGATCGCCACGGTGACCCTGGCCAACCCGGCCAAGCGTAATGCGCAGAGCCCCGCCCTGTGGCGGACGCTCGCCGAGGCCGGGCGGGTCCTGCCGGGCCATGTGCGGGTCGTTGTGCTGCGCGGTGAGGGCAAGTCCTTCTCCGCCGGACTCGACCGGCAGATGTTCACGCCCGAGGGGATCGAGGGCGAGCCCTCGTTCATCGACCTCGCGCGCAGCAGCGACGGCGAACTCGACGCTGCCATCGCCGAGTTCCAGGAGGGCTTCACCTGGTGGCGGCGCAACGACATCGTGTCGATCGCCGCCGTGCAGGGGCATGCCATCGGGGCGGGCTTCCAGCTCGCGCTCGCCTGTGACGTGCGCGTCGTCGCCGACGACGTGCAGTTCGCCATGCGCGAGACCAGCCTCGGGCTGGTGCCGGACCTGACGGGCACGCATCCGCTCGTCGGCCTGGTCGGATACGGCCGTGCGCTGGAGATCTGCGTGACGGGCCGCTTCGTGTCCGCCGAGGAGGCCGTGAGCAGCGGCCTCGCCAACCTCGCGGTGCCCGGCGACCAGCTCGACGACGCCGTACGGGACCTGGCGGGGGCGATCGTGGCCGCGCCGCGCGATGCGGTCATCGAGACCAAGGCACTGATCCGTGGTGCCGTGGACCGCACCTACGACGAGCAGCGCGGCGCCGAGCGGGCCGCGCAGGCGCGACGGCTGCGGGACCTGGCCGGCCTCGGCGAATAGGCCGGATAGGCCGAAGTGGACCATGCGTCGATCAGCCGACGGCCGTCACCAGCACCGCCACCGTCGGACGATCCGCCACTGCCTCGCGCACCTTCCGGCGGACCTCCCGGGCCACATCCAGGGCCCGATGGTCCGCGCTCACCGCGATCTCCACGCGCACGTGCCGGTGCGCCAGGGCGGTCGCGGTCTGCCGCTGCTCGAAGTGCACCGCATGCCCCAGCCCGCCCAGGACGCCCGTCAGCCGGGTGACCCCCGGCACCGCCACAGCGGCGGCCGCGACGCGCTCCTCGTCCGGGTCGCCGGGCTCAGCGGCCCGGGCCGGCTCCGGCTGCCGTACCGGAGCGGGCTCGGCGGCCTCGTCGTCGGCCTCGCCCTCGTCGAGCAGGGCCGTCACCCGTAGGTCCACCTCGGTCACCGTCAGGCCGAGGCGGTCCGCCGCCGTGCCGGCCAGCAGCGCGCGCAGCCGGTCGGCCGTCGTCGGCAACGGCTCGGTCGCCCACGCCGCGAAGTCGGCCGAGACCCGCAGCGGGCCCGGTTGCAGGGCGCTCGGCGGGGGCGGTACGGCCGCCTCGTGCGCCTCCTCCGGGTCGGTGAGCGCGATCCGCAGCGCCCCCAGCCGCACCCCGCGCATGTCCTGGGCCGCGCGCCGCAGCACTGCCTGGGCCGCCCTCTCGGAGATCCACGCGCCGTCTCGCGCACCGCCCAGCGGCAGCAGCCGGCCCAGGCCCACCTGGTCCCGAACCACCCGCGTCCAGTCAGCCGTCGTCATTCCTCCAGCCTGCCGCATCCCCGGGGCGCGGTGGGCCAACCGCACTTACGGTGGTCGAAGGAACGACAGACCGAAAGGGACGTACGGCGATGACCGACATCGAGCAGAACCGGACGCAGAGCCCTGAGGAGACGGCACCCCCCGTGGCGCCGACGCCGCGCAAGGCCACCAAGCGGGGCGGCGGGGACCCGGCGAGTCGCGGCCGGACCACCATCGCCGACGGCGTCGTCGAGAAGATCGCCGGAATGGCGGCGCGCGACGTGGTCGGCGTGCACGCGATGGGCAGCGGGATCAGCCGCACCTTCGGTGCCGTACGGGAACGGGTGCCCGGCGCGACGAAATCCGTGACGCGCGGCGTGAAGGCCGAGGTCGGTGAGGTGCAGACCGCGCTCGACCTGGAGATCGTCGTCGACTACGGCGTGTCCATCGCCGACGTGGCCCGGGCCGTGCGGGAGAACGTGATCGCCGCCGTCGAGCGGATGACCGGCCTG
Organism: Streptomyces sp. UG1; assembly: GCF_049974585.1. Classification (NCBI taxonomy): domain Bacteria; kingdom Bacillati; phylum Actinomycetota; class Actinomycetes; order Kitasatosporales; family Streptomycetaceae; genus Streptomyces; species Streptomyces sp. UG1. The sequence goes on from NZ_JBNGGG010000014.1 coordinate 186,604, forward strand.
GAAGTCGTCGAAGTCAACATCGCGGTGAGTGATGTGAAGCTTCCCGAGGAAGAAGAAGAGGAGCCGGAACAGCCCCGGATCCAGTGACGCCGACGCGGTGAGGCACCGGCGGCACCGGCAACGGAACGGAGGGCACCATGAGCATGGCCGTGGTCGGCATGATCGCCGGCATGGCGCTGGGCTTCGCCGGCTACTTCGGCGGGTTCGGCGCCTTCCTGCTGGTGGCGGCGCTGGGCGCCGTCGGGTTCGTCGTCGGCAGGTTCCTGGAGGGGGACTACGAGCTCGGCGACTTCTTCCGTCAGCGTGACGGCCGACGCGACCGGCGGTGACGTCCGTGAGCGCTCAGGCCGCGGAACTCGGCGGACCACCGGCCGTCGTCGTCCCGCCCGGTGAGCGCGGGGCGACCCGGATCGCCGACCGGGTCGTCACGAAGATCGCCTCACAGGCGGCCCGCGAGGCGTTGGGGCGGCTGCCCAAGGACGCCGCACGGCCCTACGCCCATGTCGTCGTGCGCCCCCAGTCCGCCGAGGGCACCACCGTCGACGCCGCCCGGGTCCGCGTCCATGTCGAGCTCGACTACCCGTGCGACATCGGATCCCGGTGCGCGGCCGTGCGTCGGCATGTCGTGGAGCGGGTAGGCGCGTTGGTGGGCATGGAGGTGCCGGAGGTCGCCGTGCACGTGGAACGGCTGCACCCGGCGCCCGGACAGGGCGCGGCACAGGGGAGGACCCGATGAGCGAGTCCCAGTCTTCCGAGGGCACTTCCGAGGGCACCACACAACGACTCCCGGTCCTGGAGAAGGAACCCGGACCCGAACCCCTCGACCAGTCGGCGTCAGCGGCGGACTACGATCCCCCGGCCGCGCTCGACGGCGAGGGCGGCCGCGAGGGCCGCTTCTGGTCGGCACGCCGGGTCCCGGCCTCGATCACGGCACTCCTGCTGATGGTCGTCGCGGGCTTCTTCCTGTACGACATCGCCGCCGTGCGCGCCGACCGGCCGGCCATGCGCTGGCGCCGGGAACTGGCCCAGCAACTCGCCGCGCGCCCCCTCGACGACGTCTGGGTGCTCGTCGGCGCGGGCGTCGCCGCCGCCCTCGGCCTGTGGCTGCTCGTCCTGGCCGGCACGCCCGGCCTGCGCCGGGTGCTGCCGATGCGGCGCACCCACACCGACGTACGCGCCGGACTCCACCGCGACCTGGCCGCCCTGGTCCTGCGCGACCGGGCCATGGAGATCTCCGGCGTCCAGTCGGTACGGGTACGGGTGGGCCGGTCCCGGGCCGATGTCCGCGCCATCTCCCACTTCCGCGAACTGGACGACGTACGCGCCGACCTGGACGCCGCGCTCGCCGACGCGATCAGGGGCCTGGGGCTGGCCCGCCCGCCCGCGCTGTCGGTGCGGGTACGGCGGCCCGGACGGAAGGGGTGAGGGCCGTGCTCAGAGTGGTCAACCGGGTGCTGATCGGGCTCGTCGGACTGGTCCTGCTCGTCATCGGCGGCTCGGCGCTCGCCGTGGGCCTGGGGGCGCCGGCGCCCTCCTGGTGGATCCACGACGACCGACACGACGTCCTGCTCAGCGACGCCGAGCGGACCCGCTGGCAGGACGACGGCTGGTGGTGGCCGACGGTCATCGCGGTCCTGGCCGTCCTGCTGCTGCTCGCCCTGTGGTGGCTGACCGCGAACCTCCGCCGACGCCGCCTCGCCGAGGTCCTGGTGGACACGGGAGACGGCGAGGGCGCACTGCTGCGCGGCCGGGCCCTGGAGACCGTACTGGCGGACGAGGCGGCGACACTGGACGGCGTCCACCGCGCCCACGTCCACCTGACGGGCAGGCGCAGTACCCCCGAGACCCGGGTACGGCTCCTCCTGCAGCCGCACGTGGACCCCGGGACGGCGCTGAACGACCTCACCACTCAGGCCCTGGCCCACGCCCGCAACTCGGCGGGCCTGGCGTCACTGCCGGCGGAGGTCCGCCTCAGGGGCGTCAAGCACGGTGCCGAAAGGGTCAGTTGAGGGGTCGGTCGACCAACTCTCAGAATCCGTGCCGCATTCCGCCGTCCACCGGCAACATGATCCCCGTCAGATAGGACGCGGCGGGCGACAGCAGGAACGCCGCCGCACGCCCGAACTCCTCCGGAGTCCCGTAACGCCGCAGCGGAATACGCGCCTCATGCCCCGCCCGGGTCGCCTCCGGGTCCGCGGACAGGCCGTCCAGCTCGCGCACGCGGTCGGTGTCGATCCGGGACGGCAGCAGCCCCACGACCCGGATTCCCCGCGGCCCCAGCTCGTCCGCGAGGGACTTCGCGAACCCGGCGAGCCCCGGCCGCAGCCCGTTGGAGATGGTCAGCGCCGGAATCGGCTCGTGCACCGACGCCGACAGCACGAACCCGATGACCCCGCCCTCGTCGAGCTCCGCCGCTGCCGCCCGCGCGAGCCGGACCGCACCCAGGAACACCGACTCGAACGCGGCCTGCCACTGCTCGTCCGTGTTGTCCGCGACGAACCCGGCCGGCGGCCCCCCGACGCTCACCAGGATGCCGTCGAAGCCCCCGAACGACTCGCGCGCGGCGGCGATCAGCCGTGCCGGCGCCTGGGCGTCGGCGTTGTCGACGGCGACCCCGACCGCGTTCGGCCCCAACTCGGCCGCGGCCGCGGCGGCCCGCTTCTCGTCCCTGCCGGTCACCACCACCTTCGCCCCGTCGGCCAGCAGCTCACGCGCCGCCGCGTTGCCCAGCCCACGGGTGGCACCCGTGACGACGTACACCCGGTCCTTCAGCCCAAGATCCATGGCCCCTATCCTGCCCCGTCGCCCCCGAACAGGGCGAGGGCGGTGTTCACCAGGCCGATGTGGCTGAAGGCCTGCGGGAAGTTGCCGAGCAGCCGGCCGGAGACCGGGTCGTACTCCTCCGACAGCAGCCCCACGTCGTTGGTGAGCCCCACCAGCTGGTCGAACAACTCCCGCGCCTCCTGGGCACGGCCTGTCATGTGCAGTGCCTCCGCGAGCCAGAACGAGCAGGCCAGGAACGTGCCCTCGTCGCCGGGCAGCCCGTCGACGGTGGTGCCCTCGGTGCTGTAGCGGCGCAGGAAGCCGTCATGGCTGAGCTCGGCGCGGATCGCGTCGATGGTGCCGACGACGCGCGGGTCGTCGGGCGGCAGGAAGCCGACGCGTGGGATGAGCAGCAGCGCGGCGTCCAGCTCACGGGAGCCGTAGAACTGCGTGAAGGTGTTGCGCTCGGCGTCGTAGCCCTTCTCGCACACCTCGCGGTGCACCTCGTCGCGCATCTCCCGCCAGCCGTCGAGGTCGCCCTTCAGCTTCGGGTTCTTCTCCAGTGCGCGCACGGCACGGTCCGCGGCCACCCACACCATCACCTTCGAGTGCACGAAGTGACGGCGGCCGCCGCGCACCTCCCACAGCCCCTCGTCGGGCTGCCGCCACGCCGAGCGCAGCCACTCGACGAGGGCGGCCTGGATCGCCCACATGTGCGGCCTGGCGGGCAGTCCCGCGTCCCGGGCCAGCGCGAGGGTGTCCATGACCTCGCCGTACACGTCCAACTGGAGCTGGTCCACGGCCTGGTTGCCGATGCGCACGGGGGAGGAGCCGGCGAAGCCGGACAGCCAGGGCACCTCCCACTCGGGCAGCCGGCGCTCGCCCGCCAGGCCGTACATGATCTGCAGATCGGCCGGGTCACCGGCGACCGCGCGCACCAGCCAGTCGCGCCAGGCCTCGGCCTCCTTGCGGTAGCCCGCCGACAGGCCGACGTTGAGAGTGAGGGTGGAGTCGCGCAGCCAGCAGTAGCGGTAGTCCCAGTTGCGGACGCCGCCCAGCTCCTCGGGGAGCGAGGTGGTGGGGGCGGCGACGATGCCGCCGGTCGGCCGGTAGGTGAGGGCCTTGAGGGTGATCAGGGAGCGCACGACGGCGTCGCGGTACGGGCCGTCGTAGGGGCAGTTGCCCACCCACGTGTGCCAGTCCCGGATGCTGCTGTGCAGCGACTTGTACGGGTCGACGAGCGGCGGGCGCGGCTCGTGCGAGGGGTGCCAGGTGAGGACGAACGCGACCTTCTCGCCCTTGTCGACGGTGAACTCCGAGTGCGTACCGAAGTCCTCGCCCCAGGTGTGCACCGCGGGTTCGCTGCGCAGCCAGACCGAGTCGGGGCCGGCGACGGCGACCCGGTGGCCGCGCGAATTGCGCACCCAGGGCACGATCGAGCCGTGGTCGAAGCGGATTCGCAGGGTGGAGCGCACGGTGACGCGGCCGTGCAGTCCCTCGACGATGCGCACCAGGTCGGGGGCGCGGTCGCGTTGGGGCATCAGGTCGGTGACGCGGATCGCGCCGTCGTCGGTCTCCCACTCGGTGTCCAGGACCAGGGTGTCCGGGCGGTAGGCGCGGCGCGTGCAGGGGCCCTCGGCGTGCTTGGGGGCGATGCGCCAGTGGCCGTTGTCGTCGTCGCCGAGCAGCTTGGCGAAGCAGGCCGGCGAGTCGAACCGGGGCAGGCACAGCCAGTCGACGGAGCCGTCCCTGCCGATGAGGGCAGCCGTCTGCTCGTCACTGATCAGGGCGTAGTCCTCGATGCGCTGCTGCACGCAATGGCGGGTTCCCCCGGGGCCGGTGGGCCAATCAGGGCTGGGGCCGGGGGAGTGACGCGCTCGCCGCGGACCCGGTGCCGGAGAAGATGACCCCGGGATCCGCCGGGGCCTGGTTGAGGACCCACAGCCCGATCAGCGTGGCCAGGGCGAACACGACCGCGACCAGGACGGCGAGGACGAGCCGGCGCCGGCGCTCCCGGCGCAGCCACTCGCCGCGCGCCGTGCGATAGGCGTCGGGCGGGGCCTGCACCCCGTCGGCGAGCGCGGCGAGCGCCTCGCGCAGCTCCCGCTCGGTGCGGCCTGAAGTGGTCTCGTTCATCGCCGGGCCTCCATGGCCTGGGTCAGGGCGGCGAGGCCGCGTGCCGTATGGGTCTTGACGGATCCGCAGGAGATCCCCATCGCCGCGGCGATCTCACTCTCCTTCAGCCCGAGCCAGTGCCGCAGCACCAGCGCCTCGCGCTGCCGGGCCGGCAGTTGCTGGAGCGCGTCGATCAGGACGCGCTGGTCGTCACGCAGGAGCGCGGTGCTCTCGGCGGAGGCGACGAGCTCGTCCGGCGCGGGCTTCTCCACGTGCTTGCGGGCCACTTGGAGATGCCGTATCCGCATCCGTGTCAGATTGCACACGGTGGAGCGCAGATACGCCTCCGCCGCCTCGGTGTCCCTCAGCCTCCGCCACTTCCGGTAGATCTGGTAGTAGGCCTCGGCGACCACGTTCTCCGGGTCGTCGGCGCCGAGCAGGACGGCGAGGCGCAGCATCGAGGAGTAGTGCAGCTCGAACAGGCGGGCCAGGCCCGCCTCGCGCTCCAGGTCCGCCGGGTCGCTCACCGCGGGGGTGAGCGGAACGGCCGGTACCGCCGCAGCTCCGCTCTCGCGTCTCAGGTGCTGTCTCACGGGTTGTTCGCTCCCGTCTCGGGGCGCCGCCCGACGCTCAGGCGCGACGGCAGGCCGGTCAGATCGGCGCCGCGCGGGACGCCCAGGCGTTCGAGCACCGCGGTCCCGGCCACGGCAACGGTCAGGTTGAGGAGCAGGGCGGCGATCCCGGCGTAGATCTCCGGGCCGGAGCCGATCGGCACGATCGACGAGAAGCCCTCCCGTACGACCATGAAGGTCCCGGCGACCATGCCCACGCCCCACCCCGCGAGCAGCGCCCGCGGATGCAGCCGCCCGGTGAACAGCCCGACCGCGACGGCCGGGAAGATCTGCAGGATCCAGACCCCGCCGAGCAACTGGAGGTTGATGGCGTCCTGGTCGCGCAGCCCGAACACGAACGCCACCGCGCCCACCTTCGCGGTCAGCGACACCGCCTTGGCGATGCGCACCTGCCGCTTGGGCGTGGCCGTCGGATGGACGTACTCGACGTACACATTGCGCACGAAACTGGTGGCGGCCGCGATCGACATCACCGCCGCCGGCACCAGCGCCGCCACGGTGATCGCCCCGAACACCAGCCCGGCCAGCGGCCCCGGCATCAGCCGGTCCACCAGCATCGGTACGGCCGCCTCGGCGCCGCCCTCAGGGGCGCGCACGCCGGTCGCGAGCGCCGCGATGCCGAGGAAGCCGAAGAGGGCGAGCAGCCCGGTCCAGGCGGGCAGCGCGACGGACACCTTGCGCAGGGTCCGCGGGCCGTCGGCGGCGAACCCGGCGGTGAGGACGTGCGGGTACATCAGCAGGGCCAGCGCGGAGCCGAGGGCGAGGGTGGCGTAGGCGGGCTGCTGCTCGGGGCTGAGGAGCAGCGCCGGGCCGCCGAGCCGCTCGGCCGCACCGTCGAAGACGGCGCCCGGGCCGCCGAGCCGGTTCAGGACCAGCCAGGTCACCGCGGTCAGCGACACGAAGACGGCCACGGCCTTGAGCGCGGAGATCACGGTGGGGGCGCGCAGCCCGTGCCGGTAGGTGGCGACGGCGAGCCCCGCGAACAGCGCCACCATCACCAGATCGCCGGCCGCGCCCCGCGGATACACGCCCCCGGCCGCGAGCACCGCCCGTATGCCGAGCAGTTGCAGCGCGAGATACGGCATCGTCGCGAGGATCCCGGTCAGCGCGACCACCAGGGCCAGCGGCGGCGAGCCGTACCGGCCGCGCACGAAGTCGGCCGCCGTGACATAGCCGTGCGCGCGGGCCACGGACCACAGGCGGCTCAGCAGCACGAAGGCGATCGGGCAGACGATCACCGTGTACGGCACCGCGAAGAAGGCGGGCGCCCCGTTGCCGTACGCGAGTCCCGGTATGGCGGCGAAGGTGTACGCGGTGAAGATCGTGCCGCCGAGCAGCAGCCAGGTCCACACCGGGCCGAGACTGCGGTCGGCCAGCGCCCAGCCCTCCAGGGACGGCAGCCGCTCGCTCGGACGCAGGCGCCGCGCGGTGACGGCGAGCAGCGACGCCCCGCCGATCACGGCGAGAAACGTCGCGGTCATGGCGCCGTCGGCCATGGGTCACCGTCCTTGGTGTGCCTGTGCCCTCGCGGGAGAGTTGCGCGAGCGGCCGGAGAGGATGACACGGAACCGGCGGGAAATTTCCTGGAAATTCGCTGTCAACCGGATCCTGCGGGTGGGCAACTCTTGCACGAACCCACAGCGAGCGGGAGAGGAGGGCAGGTCATGGCACGGACCGGTCATCACCGGCTACGGCGGGTCGCGATCGCCGTACTGCTTCTCGCGCCCGCCGCCGGTCTGCTGTGGGTTCCCTGGTACGCCGGTGCCGAGCCGCGACTGGCCGGGACGCCGTTCTTCTACTGGTACCAGCTCGCCTGGGTGCCGGGGTGCGGCCTCTGCCTGCTCGCCGCGTACGCGCTGACGGACCGGCATCGAGATCGACGTCGACATCGACATCGCTGAGCCGCACGTCCCGTTCTGTCGCACGCCTGTTCAGGTCAGGAGCCGCCATGCCTACATCAGCCATGCCCGAAAACGGCCGTAGCACGCCCGAGAAATCACGAATGTCGCCGAAGTCGGTGGCGATATGGACCGCCGTGGCCCTGGTCGGCGCCCTCGGCTGGGCCGTGCTCGCCCTGTCCCGGGGCGAGGAGATCTCGGCCGTCTGGCTGGTCGTGGCCGCCCTCGGCTCGTATGCGATCGCCTACCGCTTCTACTCCCGCTTCATCGCCCGGCGCGTCCTGCGGGTCGACGACACCCGCGCCACCCCCGCCGAGCGCCTCGAGGACGGTGTCGACTATCACCCCACCGACAAGCGGGTGCTGTTCGGCCACCACTTCGCGGCGATCGCCGGCGCCGGCCCCCTGGTCGGCCCGGTCCTGGCCGCGCAGATGGGCTATCTGCCGGGCACGGTCTGGATCATCGTGGGCGTGATCTTCGCCGGCGCGGTGCAGGACATGATCGTCCTGTTCCTCTCCATGCGCCGCGACGGCAAGAGCCTCGGCCAGATGGCCCGCGACGAGATCGGCAGGGTCGGCGGTGCCGCCGCGCTGATCGGCGTCTTCGCCATCATGATCATCCTGCTCGCGGTCCTCGCGATGGTCGTCGTCAACGCACTGGCGGAGTCCGCGTGGGGCACCTTCTCGGTCTCCATGACCATCCCCATCGCCCTCTTCATGGGCTTCTACCTGCGCTGTCTGCGGCCGGGACAGGTAGTGGAGACCAGCCTCATCGGCGTCGCCCTGCTCCTGCTCGCGATCCTCGGCGGCGGCTGGATCCAGGACTCCTCACTCGCCGAGTACTTCGTCTGGAGCCCCGAGACCCTGGTCTTCTGCCTGATCGGCTACGGCTTCATCGCCTCGGTGCTCCCGGTGTGGATGCTGCTGGCCCCGCGTGACTACCTCTCCACCTTCATGAAGGTCGGCACCATCGCCCTGATGGCCGTCGGCGTACTGATCGCCGCCCCGAACCTCAAGGCCGAGCCGGTGACGGAGTTCGCCTCGACCGGCGCCGGCCCGGTGTTCGCCGGATCCCTCTTCCCCTTCCTCTTCATCACCATCGCCTGCGGCGCCCTGTCCGGCTTCCACGCCCTGGTCTCCTCCGGTACGACCCCGAAGCTGATCCAGAAGGAGTCCCAGGTCCGGCTGATCGGCTACGGCTCCATGCTCACGGAGTCCTTCGTCGCCGTCATGGCCCTGATCGCCGCCTGCGTGCTGGAGCCGGGCCTGTTCTACGCGATGAACTCCCCGGGCGCACTGCTCGGCCCGACCGTGGAGACCGCCTCCGAGGCCGTGAAGAACCTCGGCTTCACCATCACCCCGGACCAGCTCACAGCCGCGGCGCACGCCGTCGAGGAGGAGACGCTGGTCGGCCGCTCCGGCGGTGCGCCCACCTTGGCCGTCGGCATGTCCGAGATCTTCGCCGGGGTGCTCGGCGGCGCCGGGATGAAGGCCTTCTGGTACCACTTCGCGATCATGTTCGAGGCGCTGTTCATCCTCACCACGGTCGACGCGGGCACGCGGGTCGGCCGCTTCATGCTCCAGGACATGCTCGGCAACGTCTGGAAGCCGATCGGCCGCGTCACCTGGAAGCCCGGCATCTGGATCACCAGCGCCCTGGTCGTCGGCGCCTGGGGCTACTTCCTCTACGCCGGTGTCACCGACCCGCTCGGCGGCATCAAGCAGCTCTTCCCGCTGTTCGGCATCGCCAACCAGCTCCTGGCCGCCGTCGCCCTGGCCGTCACCACCACTGTGCTGATCAAGTCCGGCAGGCTGCGCTGGGCCTGGGTCACCGGCATCCCGCTCGCCTGGGACGTGGCCGTCACCTTCACCGCCGGCTGGCAGAAGATCTTCTCGGACAACCCGGCGATCGGCTTCTTCGCCCTGCGCGACAAGTACGCGCAGGCCATCGACGACGGTCAGCTCCTGCCCGGCGCCGCGAACATGGACGATATGCACACCATCGTGCTCAACAACACGGTAGACGGCGTGATCATGGCCATCTTCCTCCTGCTGGTCCTCACAGTCCTGGCCAACTGCGCCGTGGTCTGCGTCCGCGCCGTCCGCGCCGCCGAGCCACTGCCGACGACCGAGGTGCCGTACGTCGAGTCCCGCATCGACGTGCCGGAGCGGGAGGGCGAGGAGCTGGCGGGGGTGCGGTCATGAGGGCGGCGCGGTGGGTGCGGTGGTACGTGCGTGAGCTGATGGACGTAGTGAGCCTGCGGCACCGGGAGGACCGGCCGGAGGGCCGCTGCTGCTGATGCCGGGGGGCGGCTGCGGGTCGTCTGTGGCTGGTCGCGCAGTTCCCCGCGCCCCTTAAGACGTCATCTCATTTGGTGAGTCGGCGGTAGCAGATGAGGGTGCAGGCGATGCTGGTGAAGGCCAGGAAGTGCT